>JAYSUZ010000013.1:0-11326 GCA_043718845.1 Cytophagales bacterium | reverse complement strand
CTCTGCTCTCGCTTTAGCTTCTGCTTCTGCTTTCAATTTGTCCACTTCTTGTTTTGCTTGGTCTTTCAATTGATCCGTGGCATCGTTTACAAGATCTTTTGTAGAGCCGCCTTCTGGAGTTATTTTTGGGCTCGTCACCGTTCCGCCTACTTTGAAGGTGACCTTGATGTTTTGATTGCCCGTTACGGTTTTTCCTGTAAGACTAGAAAGTGCACTGTTTGCTGCGGTTCCTGCTGCTCCAGAAGGCATATCCATCTTCACTTTGTAGTTCAAGTTTCCTTCAAGGGAGTTTGAACCGCTAATATTCATTTTTACATCTCCAGCCTTTACGTCAAAAGGATCTACCACTAAATTACCATCCACGATTTTGTAGATAATTTTTAGATCTTTTATATTTAAGGGGTTCAACGAATTGTTTTTAGTAAGAGTGGCTAATCCTGCCAATGCTTTGTTTTCCGTAATGGTAGCATCTGCAAGAAGCATCACGCCGTTTCCATTTAGTACTTTGTAAACAGGCATCATGTCTGGCCCTAACAATCCATTTAATTTTAATTGGGTAGAAAATTTACCTTCCATATTTTCTGCCATAGGCGCCAACTTTTGAACAGTGTTGAACGTTTTGAATGCATCTTTAATAGCCATATTTTTTAGATCCATGTCGTAATCAAAACGAGCACTTTTTGGATTAAGCGCAGCATAAGTCCCGTTCATGGCTACAGTACCTTCTAGCAGACCAAACTTCAATCCAGCCATACGAATAACCCCTTCTTTCATTATTATATCGCCTACCATGTTTGTTAACGTCATATTCGTGTAGAGTACATTCTTAATGGAAGAGGTAAGCGTAAAGTCAATATTTTTTGGAATCTCTAATACGGTTAGTTCTTCGGCTGGGCCATCTACTACTGGAGCTGCTGTAGAGTCTTCTACCATCCATTCGTTTACATCAAATCTTGTAGAATTGAAATTCATTTTACCGTGAATAGTAGTATCCGCACCTCCAAACATATAACCCATATAGTTGGAGAAGTATCCTGTCACATTCATATCGCTTTTACCTGCATTGCCTATCATTTTGGTAATGTCTATTTTCTCAGGAGAGAATACAAATCGGGCAGAAGAGAATCCGAATCCTTGTGGCAAATCTACTGGACTAACATAGCTCAGGTTTGTTATATCCATAGAACCACTGGTAGCTGTTTTTGCATATCTTCCTGCTGTAACGTCGGACATGATACCTTTTGTTTCAAGATCTGCTACTATTCTTCCTGAAAGCGTAGTGCCCTCAACAGGGAATAGTTTAGTCATTTTAGCCAAGTCTATTACGCCCTTAAATTTTGCACTGTAGTTTGGATCGTCAAAGTCCAGCACCTTCGCAGAAAGCTCAAAGGGCTCTTTGTCCAGTTTTAATCTTAAGAATTCTAATATTGCAGATGAGGTTTTCATATTCCCATCACTGTTTGCAGAAGCTTTCATGTTTATTTCTTCCATCGCTTCTGGGAATCCATCGTATTTTACATAGCCATTTTCCAAACTTGCTTTTGCGGCTACTTGAGGCATTAATTTCAATTCGTCGCTGTATTTGCCTTTCACGTTTACATCTATACCAAACAACCCTTTCAGTGTAAGGCTATCCATTGGAAACATTTTAGTAACGTCTTCTAATTTCATTTGCGCTTTTAAGCGGCATTTTTGGATGTCATAAGGATTCATTCCATTTACATAAGCCTCCGCGTCTACAGGATTAGAGCCTAAGTCTACGTGAAATTTTTTCAAGTCGATGATGGTATGGTCAATTACACCGTCTTTACAATCTACTTTTAAATCCATATTGATGTTTTTGAGCGCAGTAGGGAGGTCTGGGTATTGCATCATGGCGTTGTTGATGGTCATGACCAATCCAAAGCCAGGAAGTGTTGTAGCAGTCTGAACTCCTTTGGCATACCCAGAGAATGCAATGTTACCTTCGGCTTTAAGGTTTTCATAGCCACTCATAAATACGGATGGAACCAAAGAAATAAGATTTTTGAAAGCCGTTTCTTTGGCGGCGAATTTAATGTCGTACGTGATGTTGGAATCAGGCATGGCAATCATTCCGTCCATTCCGAATTTAAAATTGTTGATGGTGAATTCATTTTCTTTGAACGTATACTTGGATTCGTTCATATTGATATTCATGTCCGCTTTGATTTCCATCAATACTTTATTGAAGTAAGTAACACCATCGTAGCTTACCAATACTTCTGTAGATTTTGTATAGGTAGAAACATCGTAAATAGATTCTGTAATGTCTCCTTTTCCTGTGTGGTTAAAGTGGTTCAGGCGAGCATATACAGGCATCGTAGCATCGTCGTATACAATAGTACCGTCTTCAATTTCCCATTTTTCCACGTTGATGGCAAATTTGCTTGACTCCGTGGCTTTCACTGTAGTATCTATGGCTACCGTATCGGGATAGCTGATATCCCAACTGAAACTTCCGTCTTTTTTAGTTCTAGTTAAAATATAAGGTTGTTTTAAATAAACGCTGTTAATTTTGATTTTATCGCCATTGATAACACTCATAATGTCTAGTACAATTTTGAATTGTTTTACATTCATCAGGGTATCTCCTGCAAAAGCTTCTGTTTTCCCTACCATCCCAAAGTCGCCAAGGGTAAGCGTTAGGTTCGGGAAGTTTCTAAAAATAGTGAGGCCAAATTTGTCCGCATCATAATATACCTTTGCGTTGATACTTTTTGCAATTTCACTGTCCAGTTTTTCTTTTATTTGGCCTTTGAATAGAAATGGCAATAAAACAAGCAGTAGTATAAGTGATAGCACTACTGCTCCCGTAATTTTAAGTCCTTTTTTCATAAGTAGGTTAGTAAGTATATATTAGTTCAAATTTAACGAATGAAAGTGGGATTTATGCTATTGTAAAAAAGAAATGATTTCTATTTTTAATCCAATACTTCCCATTTCCCTCCTTTATCGCCTCCTATCCGCCTAATTCTCCCTTGTAATTTTAATTTATCAAGATGGTATTTTATGCCGTCTTCTGTAATCGTATCAAGGAATTCTGCCAGCTCTTTTCTGCTCGTAAAAGGGTATTGCTTAAGCCGTTCAAGGATCTTTTTCTGGGTAGTTTTCTGGGTAGTTTTCTGGGTAGTTTTCCCATGCACATTCAAGGGGATCATCATTCTAAACACATCCTCCTCCATAAATTCTGGATTGGCTTCGGGCGTATAGAATTTACAGTATTTGAAGGTATTGCGTATTCCAGAACCTAATTCGTCTACGCGTCCAATTTCCTTAAAAAAATTCGCAATGATTGGGTTTTTGGGAAAGGGGTAAAAATTTGCAGGGTCAATCAAACCTCCGTTGTGTGGTCGGTTCCAATTTTCGGTTAATACGCGGTCTTTTTCAATAATAAATTTTGAAGGGAAGGCATTGGTATATTCACGATGGATTAAAAGATTGCCAACGATCTCACGAAAAATCCGGTCACGTAGGCTTATTCGTTGTGTGCCTTCTTGATAAAATTTGTCTGGCAAATGTTTCTTTACAAAAGCCATTAAGCGATCATAGCTTTCGATTAGATTGGTCCGCACATCGTCTCGATCGTCGTAGCGGTCTATGTTTTCTACACGGAGAATAGCATCCGTTTTGTGATGAGGCAAAACGCTTAATATTGTTTCGTCTTTCCCAAGCAGAAGCACTGCCGCAAGCGTATAGCCAGTCTTTCCTGTCTGATGGTCTTGCTTGAATAAACCAGCAGACCGCAAAAGCTCCTCGTCACTCATTTCCTGCCAAGGGTGGTCTTCCCGTTCATTTTTTGCCAATATCCGGATGCGGTTAAATAGGTCTTGTTTAAGATCCGAAAGTTGTATATACGGATAGATGCGATTTTCGGAATACGTAGCTTGTTTTCGGAGGTACAGCTGCGTTACTTGAGCCGGCTGTTTGGAGATATCAAAATCGCCGTCTTCATTTCGGTCAAATATTTTTCCGTTTACACTATGTACCTGCGAACTTTCTGGTACATGTATATAAATCACTTTCTTTTGCTCGTAGTCCAGTATCTGGGTAGAGAGATAGAAGGGAGGACTTAGCTTCTGTGGATTATTGGCAGTAGTAATAATGCCGTTGACAATATCTT
The DNA here is from genome assembly GCA_043718845.1 of Cytophagales bacterium. Lineage (GTDB taxonomy): Bacteria > Bacteroidota > Bacteroidia > Cytophagales > Cytophagaceae > JANYCO01. The sequence continues at coordinate 7,185 of JAYSUZ010000013.1, read as the reverse complement.
GCACGCAACTTTCCATAACGCCGTCTACAGTGCCGTCGTTCTTTACTCCTAAGAATAAATGGCCTCCTTTACGGTTTAGAAAAGCACCGATAGATTCAAACGCATCCCTGTTCAATTCAAAATGAGAAACCTTGAATTCCACTTCACTATTTTCGCCATTCTGTAAGAACGTTTTTAATTTTTCGGTATTCATCAAAAAGTAAGTTAAAAATTTTTACAAATATATTGTTTATTCGTTGGAAATCACAATCGAATATCCAATAAAAGCAACTCCGAGGGCTTTCCATCGTTATCGGTAACTGCCAAAGCGGTATATACGCCTTCGCTGTCTTTTTCGTAGACTGAAATGGATTCTATTTTTCCTAAAAAAAGCTCCTGCTCTAGTAAAAATGGCGTAATTTCTTTTAGCTGTATGCGCTCTTCCAAAAATCTACCATTGCCTACTTGTTCTATTGTCAATAGACCCATCATACTTCCTTTTATTGCACCATCGTCGTAGGCATTAGGGCTGTCTTCGGCAGTACAAGTAAACCAAAAATTAGCATCGAAGAAGTCTGCCCCAGAAAATCCTACGTTGATACCGGACAATTTTGGTAAATGTATAGGATGGATGGAAGGAAACGGAACGCCTTCGGTGTGGCCTTGAATGTATTCTACAAATTCGGCTTTATTGAAACTAAGCACCACATTTTTACTTCCAGACGGGTTTCCTCTATTCAAAAGGTAAACGTTGTCCTTACCGAAAGCCAAGCCTTCTATGTTTAGGGTGCCATCTGAAGTGATTTCATCATGGTTCCGTAATAGCGCATATAAGGACGAAACGCTTTTTTCCCAAACAATATGTTTTCGGTTATAGTTGGTAGGCAGTTTAATAAGAAAAGCCCTGTCGCGCTCCGGACTTTTGGAGCCCGAGCCGATTAATACTAGATGGTTGTACCCATTTATCGAAAATTGACCCATACATTCAAGGTCTACTTTGTCGGGTTTGGGAATATGCTCGGGGTTTTCAGCCGTTGAGTTATAGAGTACAATTTTCTCGAGCAGCGTCAGGTCGTGCTTTATTTTATAGAGACAGGAAGAATCGTCGGAGAGGATATAAATAATACCGTCTACTACTTCCAATCCAGAGGCAGAGGCGATAGTTTCCAACAACGCTTTTTTGACAACAGTTATTTTCATAAAGGACTACTTGTCCCTTTTGAAGGTGCAACCAGGATTGGCTTCACATTTTGTTTTTTCAGAAGATGCTTCTGATTTACTTAATTTCTCCATATAAGGGTTTACAACTTGACCACCACAATCGCAAACATATTTCTTTTTACAAGAGGAAAATAGTGTCAGCGAAAAAAACAATATGGTAATAATGACTAGAAAATGTTTCATAGGGAGTGTTATTTTTTATAAGATTTAAAGCGCTCTGTACCTTGTTTAAGATAGTCTACAAATTTGTTTACATCAGATTCGTAACCAATAGATTGTTGAACCAATTTTTCTTCTGTGAAAGGGTTTAATAAAACGTAAAAGGGTTGCGCTACGTCGCCAAATTTAGTAAACTCTAGGTCTAGGTTTTTTTTGTATAATTTAGAAATACGTTTGCCATCTGCTCCGATATAGTTTTCAGTTTCGGGTAGTTCAAGGCTTCGGGCATCGGCATAAAGGGCTACTACAAGGTAGTCATTTCTTAGTATAGAAAGAACGGACGGATCTGCCCAAACGGCATTTTCCATTTTGCGGCAATTGCCACAATTTTTTCCTGTGAAGTCAATAAAGAGCGGCTTGTGCAACACTTTTGCTACTCGCACGGCTTGGTGATAATCAAAGTAGCCGTTTAACCCGTGTGGTAGTTTTAATTCGTTGGCATACATTGGAACTTCTGGCAATGCTGTTGAAGTTGCTCCAGTAGAGCTTCCTTTTAGTTCGTCTCTTAATATTTCTTTTAGATTAAACGTATGATAATCTGCAGGAGGTAGGATAGCAGAAAGGAAATTTAGCGGTGCGCCAAACAATCCTGGTATTAAATAAATACCAAAGGTAAACGACAAGATAGCGACCATAAGCCTTGGAACACCGATACGTTTCACTTCTTCGTCGTGTGGCAAAACGATTTTTCCTAGTAGGTATAGTCCTAATACAAATGCTAGGGCTATCCAGATAGCGATAAATACATCTCTAGGCAAGAGGTTTAAGCCGTAACTTAAATCTAACGCGCTTAAAAATTTAAATGCAAATCCAATTTCTATGAATCCTAGGGTTACTTTTAATACCGTCATCCAATTTCCAGATTTGGGAAGCGATTTCAGCCATGTAGGGAAGATGGCGAAGAGTACAAATGGAATAGCAAAGGTGATGGAATAGGCCAGCATTCCAAAAATAGGTTTCCAACGGTTTCCACTCGCTACTTCAATGATTACCTGGCTTACAAAAGGGACGGTGCAAGAAAAAGAAACTAATACGAGAGTAAATGCCATAAAAAATATTCCAAGCAGCCCTCCTTTATCGGAGTAGCGGTCTACTTTATTTACAAAACCAGCGGGCAATGTTATTTCAAACATTCCTAAAAAAGACAGCCCAAAGAGGATAAATACAATAAAGAACAATCCATTGATAACCCAATTGGAACTCAGTTCGATGGCAAAATCTTCCCCTATAAATAAAGCAGGAAGTACGGCAAGTGACGTGTAAATTACAATAATACTACCACCGTATACGATTGCTTTTATCAACCCGTCTTTTTTGGATTTGCTGTTTTTTAGAAAGTACGTAACCGTCATCGGAATGATAGGAAAAACACAAGGCATAAGCAAAGCCAGTAGTCCAAGACCAATAGCGGTGAGGATATATAATCCGAAGGAGTCTTGCTTGCTTTTACTTTCTTTCGGAATTAATTTTACTTGCTCTATGCTTGATTGCAGTAGAGGTAACGTGTCTTTTGTCGCTTCCACTACTTTTACAGCAAGCGTGTCTTTTTGTAATTTAGTCACGTCAACAAGCACGGGTGCCGGTTCGACTTTTAGTACTTCTGAGGCAATAACGTTTAGATTGTCAATGAATACAACCTCTTCAAAGGGAATGCATTTTCCTTCTTTGTCGCTGCATACTTGATAAATTAGTGTGCCTTTGAGAACGGGTTTTAGCGAAAGGATTTTGACCTTTTGTCTGAATTCGGCATGTTTGGTAAAGTAGCGAATTTTCCCACCCCAAAGAGAGTCGTATTTTTCTTTAGCGCCAATAGGTTTGAGGTTGCCAGCAGCTTTGAAGCTGCCATTTCCTTCTATTACAAAAGAAGATACGGTAGGGCCAAGATCAGGGTCAAAGTCGGAAGAATATAAATACCAATCTCCGCTTATCTCCGCTTTCATGATTATCTCGACCATCTCCCCTTGTTTCACCTCGGTTTTGGACGACGTGAACGTCCATAGAATAGGCTTCTTGGTTTGTGCTTGAACACAAACTGCTGATAGTGAAAACAATAAAATTACTAAAAACCTCATAATAGCAGCTTAACGAATAATTCTGTGTGAAAGATAATACAGAATTATCACTTTGCCAATTTAACATCCTTTAAGACAAAATGATTCCCTAGATTTAACGCTATCTAAAGCGACATTTTTGCATAATTCCTATAAAACGCAGCAATAGTTTCGATACCAAGGTAGTAATTTTCAACTCTATAACTTTCGTTGGGGGAATGAATGGCATCTTCGTCCAGCCCAAAACCCATTAATACTGTTTTGAGCCCCAATTCTTTTTCAAAAAGACTTACAATTGGAATACTTCCACCCGAACGCATGGGAACTGGTGTTTTGCCCCAGACCTCTTCAAAAGCCTTGCTGGCGGCATGATAAGCGATAGAATCGGTTGGTGTCAGCGCAGGGTTGCCACCGTGGTGGGGGGTTACTTTTACTTTTACACCTTGAGGCGCTATAGCCTCAAAATGATTGGTAAAAAGTGCCGTTATTTTATCGGGATCTTGGTTAGGTACTAGACGCATAGAAATTTTTGCAGAAGCTTTTGAGGGCAATACTGTTTTAGCGCCTTCTCCTATATAACCACCCCAAATACCGTTTACATCGAGTGTAGGTCTTATGGATACACGTTCTAGGGTGTTGTATCCTTTTTCTCCATCTACGTCTTTTATATCAAGTGCTTTTTTATAGTCTTCGATTACAAAGGGTACACGGTTCAATTCTTTGCGTTCGTTTTCGGTCAGTTCTACAACATCTTTATAGAAATCAGGAATAGCGATATGATTATTTTCGTCTTTCAGCGAAGCAATCATAGCGCAAAGGACATTGATAGGATTGGCGACGGCTCCTCCATACATGCCGGAGTGTAAATCACGGTTTGGCCCTGTCACTTCTACCTCTATATAACTCAGGCCTCTTAGCCCTACACAAATTGAAGGGACTTCATTGGAGAAGATACTTGTATCGGAAACCAAGATTATGGAAGCGCTTAGCTTTTCTTTATTAAGCGCTATAAATTTCCCTAAGTTGTCAGAGCCTACCTCTTCTTCTCCTTCTATCATAAACTTGATGTTGCAAGGTAAGCCAGTAGTTTGAAGCATCATTTCCAATGCTTTTAGGTGCATGTATACTTGTCCTTTGTCATCGCAGGCGCCGCGTGCAAAGATTTTTCCATCTCTTATTTCTGGTTCAAAAGGAGGGGAAATCCATAAGTCTAGAGGGTCTGGAGGCTGTACGTCATAGTGGCCATAGACAAGGACTGTGGGAAGTGAGGGGTCTATAATTTTTTCTCCGTATACAATTGGAAAGCCTGCTGTTTCGCAGAGTTCGACGGTGTCTATACCTGCGGCTACTAATTTTTCTTTTATAAATTCTGCGGCTTTTCTCAAGTCGTTTTTGTGCGTACTGTCGGCACTTACAGAAGGTATACGAAGCAAGTCGAAGAGCTCGGAGCGAAAGCGGTCTTTATGGGTTTCAAGGTATGGATGCATAGATTAGGAAGGTTAGTTTAGAAGGTGTAAAAAGCGACTTATTTGTTGAAAAGAAAGGTCGTTTTTCTGTTATGCAAACCTACTAAAATTCGACGATTTTTTCATTTTTTAGATAAAAAAATTGACCTTTTTGTCTAAAAGGATGAACCTACAAAGGGCACATCTAATTGCCAACTAATTGAATCAAAAAATTTATGCCTTTTCGTCTATGAAGTAAGTACTGCTAAAAAGTGAGCCTATAGCCAACGGGTTTTTCATCCTCATGTGCATTGTATCGTGAGTGGTGGTGGTTTTGCGGACAATAAATGGGGAGAAGCCAAACGAAAGAATAATCGTTTTTTGTTTCCTGTGAAAAATTTGGCGAAGATGTACAAGGCCATTTTCATGAAAGTACTGGAACAAAATTGCGAACTCAAATGGGGAACGACAGACAGCGTAGAATTGCTGAAATCTATTCGCTACAAAGCGTGGAATAGCTTTCATTTCTGCAAGGTAACTATTACGGCTATACATTTATACCTGCTTTTCTACGAATAACTAATAACAGTAGTTATTAGTTATTCGGTTCGATACAAAGGACGATACGTTTTGTGAGGAACGTTTAGGTCTACCGAAAATTGCAATGTAGGTTGTTGTCTGCGGTGCTAGCAAAGGTTTAGTCCTTGCGCCTCTTATTATGACCATAAGCATGACCATTCTTCTTCTTTTTAACTACTACTTGTGCAGGACGAGAATCAATCACTATTACTGGTTGAGGACGCGGAGCAACCACTATTACTGGACGAGGAAGAGGAGCTGTTACTACTACCTGAACCTGCGCAGTCGCTGAGTAAGACAGGAATACCGACATAGAAAAAACTGCAAATGTTATTTTTTTCATAATTATAATTTAGAATGTAAAGATTGAAATATGGCAGCTAAACGTGTTACATGATTTGTTTAATAAGTTATATAATTCACATATTTAGCCCGTTTCAAAGTTGGTTGTCTGCGGTTAGGTCTATAAGTTTTGTGAGGTCAACACAATGCCAAATAATTTACGTTTCTAAATTGTCGCCACCAAATTTGAAAGTAAATTTGTCTGCGGTTAGTTTGTCGGTTCTTGTCTCGCTATGAGCCATAACGGATTGGCGCTTGGCGCAGTGGCAGATTTCGGAGCACTAAACTGTCAATGCACCGCAAAAGTTGATGCGAGGTAGAATGCTCACTAACCACTGAACCAGCGTTTTTGCCAAACGCCTGTGTGTGCCTGGAATGGACAACTTCCTTTCAGGCACATCTCAAAAGTTAAAGAATATTTTGGATAAAATCAAGTTTAGTTTTCTACTTATTGTGCAAACGAAATGAGGTATAGGGCTATAGTATTTATACACCATAGGGGTGTGACCGAAAGGTTAACTAGTGAGGTGGAAGTCCTCCTGATGTTGGGAATGAAGAGGGAAGTTCTTGATGCAAATTTATAGAGAGAGAACCGAATCGGATAACATCTAGCAAGTCGCAAGTTGGTTTGCTGTGTATGCCTGTAGGCGAATTAAGAGTCTATATGCAAAACCAAAAGGCGGTAGTGTTTACCCGAATGGTCAATCATACCTACATTCCCCAATCCATTCGAGGGGTAGAAATACCCAAGCCGAATGGCAAAATGCGTTTATTAGGCGTTCCAACAGTAGTAGACAGGATGCTGCAACAAGCGGTAAGCCAAGTGGTAGCAACGTATTTTGAATTAGAATTCAAAGAATATAGCTACGGCTTCCGCCCGAAGCGCAGTGCGCATCAAGCGGTACTACAAGCGCCGATTCTAATAAAAGGAAAACTCGTGAAACGCAGTAAAGGCATTCCTCAAGGTGCACCGATTAGCCCTTTGCTGTCCAATATCATGTTACATGAGTTGGATTGTTATTTGGAAAAGAAAGGACAGAAGTATGTACGCTACGCCGATGACTTTAGTATTTATACAAAAGGCAGAAGCCGAGCAGGGGAGATAGGCAACCAAGTTTTTCTATTTTTTAAGGAACAAACTAAAGTTGACGATAAACCGAGCGAAGAGTGGCATATGAAGACCAATGCAATTCCAAATTTTAGGCTACGGTTTTGTGTCGAGTTTTGAGAAAGGTGCAAAAGGGCAGTACCAATTAGTGGTAAGTGAGAAGAGTTGGAAGAAGCTAAAATTCGAGTTGAAGGCGATTACCCGCAAGACGCATCCATACGGTTTTGACGAACGGATTTCA
>JAYSUZ010000120.1:0-4047 GCA_043718845.1 Cytophagales bacterium | reverse complement strand
AATGTGATAGCAGTCCTCGGTGTTGTTTTGTCATTTGTAGTCAACGTTATGATGTCTGTATTTAAACCATCGCCCGAAGCAGTATAAATCAATTCTATATAGCCTGTTTTGCCCGGAGGTATGTTTTTTACTTCCATTGATGATTTATCCTTTTTGTTTTCCATCATCAATTTAAGTGTAATACAACTACATGCAGACTGCGAAGAAACAATACTTAACGAGTCTTTTCCTGCATTTTTAACGGCAATTTTAGTTACAACTTTTTGTCCTCTTTCTACCTTTCCAAAGTGGAAAGCATTTTTTTCTAATTCGATTTTTGAAGATTTTTTCAGTTCAGCTTCCGTATATTTTAAGGTATCTGGTTTTATAACTATACCTTTTATACCCAGCATTTTTACAACATTGCCTCCATAAGAAACGGTTACGTTTTTATTGAAGATACCCGGTCGGCCTGCGCGTCCAAACTGAGCACTTACCAATCCTGTTTGCCCTGGTGCTATAGGCTCTTTTGTCCAGTTTGGTGTGGTACAGCCGCAAGATGCTCGAACGTCTGTAGCTTGTAGTTTAATAGTATCCGTTCCTACATTTTTAAATTTAAATTCCCAAGTAGCGTTTACGCCCTCGATAATGGTTCCAAAATCGTGTTTATCTTCTATAAACTCGAATTGAGCCTGAGCAAAAGTTGGTAATGAAAAACACAGCGAGATTCCTGCTGCAAATATTATTTTCTTAAGCATAGTTTTAGTTTTTTTAACTTTATTTTATAATTCTCAAATATACAACATTGTTTTAATTTTTATTTCAAATTTCGTTCCAAATTTTTCATTTTCGATTAGATGTTCTTAAAGGTTGAGATTTTGTAGTTTTTGATTGTATATTTGTAGTTGTGTTTATATAAATACAACTATATTTTAATGTTAATTTATTGTATTTTAATATATTAACATTAAAATAACAAACTGTAGCGTTAGTGAAAGGTTTTAAATTTTAGAAATAGTGAGCGTATACCAACTTAGTCCTGAATTGTCTGTAAGCCGTGAGGAAGTATTAAAAGATTACAAGTTGGCGTGCGAGAGCAGGAATGCAAGTGCATTGGCTCGAAAAGAGGTTTACAGTGGTAAGGCTAAATTTGGAGTTTTTGGAACAGGCAAGGAGGTCGCTCAGATTGCCATGGCTAAATTTTTTCAAAACGGAGATTCTAGAGCCGGTTATTACCGCGACCAAACCTTTATGATGGCAACGGGTGAATTGACAATACAACAATACTTTGCTCAGTTATATGCCCATACCGATATTGCGCACGATCCTCATTCTGGTGGACGAATGATGTTAGGCCATTATGCGACTAGAAATTTGGATGAAAATGGGCTATGGAAAAAGTTGACAGATATTAAAATCTCAACCCCTGATATTTCTCCTACAGGTGCTCAAATGCCCAGATTGGTAGGGATGGCATTCGCTTCTAAATTATTTAGAACAAATCCTGAACTCAATTATTTAACTCAATTTTCGAATAATGGAAACGAAGTTGCGTTTGGCACAATAGGAAATGGCGCGTGTGCGGAAGGCGTGTTTTTTGAGGCTATAAATGCCGCAGGAGTATTACAAATACCAATGCTCGTCTCTATTTGGGACGATGCTTTTGCCATTTCTGTAACCCAAGAATTACAAACCACTAAAGAAGATATTTCCTTGCTTTTTGAAGGTTTTAAAAGGACGAAAGAGGAGCGTGGCATAGAGATAATGAAGGTAAAAGGATGGTCGTATAAAGAATTATGCATCGGCTATTTTAATGCTACGAATATTTGTAGATACCAACATGTACCGGTACTCTTTCATGTGGAAGAATTAACACAACCTTTTGGACATTCAACATCTGGCTCTCATGAACGATACAAAACCAAAGAACGATTAGCTTGGGAAGAAGAATTCGATTGCAATAAACAATTTAGAAAGTGGATATTGGAATGGGAAATAGCCACAGAAGCAGACTTGGTTAAAATAGAGGATGACGCATTAGAACATGCAAAAATAGCGCGTCAAGCAGCATGGGAGGCTTATACGGACTCGTTAAAACCCGATTACGATTTAGCGGTTTCAGGATTGGACGCAATAGCGAATGAAAGCAGTCATTCAGAGGCTATTTTACAACTTAAAAATACCCTTATTAAAACATTAAATCCTGTACGTAGCGATGCCGTAAAAGCGGTAAAAAAAGCGCTGAGGATAATTCGAGACGAATCGCTGTATACGGCCGACGCTCTAAAAATATGGGTAGCACGCATAGCAAAGGAAAATAAACTACGCTTTAATTCTCATTTACTAAGCGACTCTCCTGATGCTGCACTAAAAGTCCCTGTACTCCACCCAACTTATGACGAGGACAGTTTGATGGTAGATGGTCGTGAAATTTTGGTGCATAATTTTGATGCATTATTGGCAAAAGACCCTAGAATATTTGCCTTAGGAGAAGATGTAGGACAGATTGGAGACGTAAACCAAGGCTTTGCCGGGTTGCAGCAAAAGTATGGAAAATTACGGGTAATGGATACCGGTATTCGAGAGTCTACGATTATCGGTCAAGGTATAGGTGCGGCTATGCGTGGCTTGAAACCTATTGCAGAAATTCAATACCTCGATTATATCTATTACGCCATTCAGATTTTATCCGACGACTTGGCTTCGCTGCATTACCGCACCGCTGGAGGTCAAAAAGCGCCGCTGATTATACGTACTCGCGGACACCGTTTAGAAGGTATGTTCCATTCGGGGTCTCCTATGAGCATGATCTTAGGAAGTATTAGAGGTATTCATTTATTAGTGCCTCGAAATATGACGCAGGCCGCCGGATTTTATAATACCTTAATAAAAGGAGATGAACCTGCAATCGTAATAGAATCGCTGAATGCGTATAGATTAAAAGAAAAATTACCTACAAATTTAGGCGAATATACAATCCCGCTGGGGGTGCCAGAAGTGCTGAAACAAGGCAGTGCTATAACAATTGTTACTTACGGCTCTATGTGTAGAATAGTGCTGGAAGCTGCCGAACAATTGGAGGCCGTAAATATTTCCTGCGAAGTTATTGATGTACAAACCTTACTTCCTTTTGATGTAAATCATTCCATTATTGACTCTATAAAAAAAACGAATAGAGTTTTATTTGCCGACGAAGATGTGCCCGGTGGAGCATCTGCTTATATGATGCAGAAAGTAGTGGAGGAGCAGCAGGCCTACCAATGGCTGGATTCAGCGCCAAGAACACTGTCCGGTCAAGAGCACCGTCCTGCTTATGGTACCGATGGTGATTATTATTCCAAACCGAGCCCTGAAGACGTATTTGATACCGTATACGCTATGCTAAGCGAGGCTTTTCCTGAAAAATACAAACCACTTTACTAATCAATGACGGAACAAAAGATAAGCTTGCCAACTTCCATCGCTGTAATAGGCGCTGGTACTATGGGAAATGGAATTGCACATGTAGTTGCACTTTCTGGTTTCCGTGTTTCCTTGTTTGATATTTCGGAAGCAGCACTGTCTAAAGCCGTCCATACGATTGCGGCAAATTTGGATAGGCAGGTTGGCAAAGGACAAATTTCGGAAGCAGATAAAGTACGCACATTGTCTTCTATTCATACGTTTACAAATTTAAAAGACGCCGTTGAAAAAGCTGATTTGGTAGTGGAAGCCGCTACCGAAAATAAAAATCTTAAATTAGAAATTTTCAAAAAACTAGACGAATTTGCTCCCAAAAATTGTATTCTAAGTTCTAATACTTCGTCTATTCCTATTCATGAAATAGCAGCGGCGACAGGTAGAAAAGATAAAGTAATCGGTATGCATTTTATGAATCCAGTACCGATCATGAAACTGGTAGAAATAGTGAAAGCAAAAGATACTTCAGCGGAGGTTTGCAATGTTATAAAACAACTAACGGTAGCACTCGGTAAAATCCCGGTGTTGGTAAACGACGCACCAGGCTTTATCTCCAACAGGATATTGATGCCGATGATCAACGAGGCTGTTTATGCCTTACACGAAGGG
>JAYSUZ010000119.1:0-1848 GCA_043718845.1 Cytophagales bacterium | reverse complement strand
TTATAATGCTTACTTAGTCCATCAAAAATGGGTACATTAAGCGTTATTCCCCATCTGTTATAGGCGTAAAATGGATTACTAAATACTTCCTTGATGTTTTTATCCATTCTGACTGTTCCCAACGTTCCAAAGGCCGCTAGCGTAGGTAAGTATTCTACTCTTATATTTTTAAGATTGTAGAGCTCCAATCGTTTTTGAGTAGCAAGCAGATCGTATTCTATTCTATTGTTAAAGTCTACATTTGCTCCAGATGTAGCAGCTGTTTGTTCGACTTTTCTTAGATCTTCAATGTCGCCGATAAGTGTTATCTCATTACTTAGATTATAGCTCATTTGAAATTTCAGTACAAGTTTTGATAAGTCGATAATATTTTGAAACTTCTCTTTTTCCGTTATTAAATTATTGTAGGAAACTTCAAGTCTATTGACATCTATGTTTTCGACAAAACCTTGTTGTTGCATCACTCTGGTTTGTTTTACTAATGTGTCTAACCTAGCGATATTGGCGTCTAGTATTTTAATTCGTTCGTTGTTTATTACAACCATGTAAAATGCTTTGCTTACATTTTCTACAACTTGTATTTTGCTTAACGTTGCGTTTTTGGTTGACAATTCCACTAAAACTTTTGAAGCTTGAAGTCCTACTATATAAGAACCGCTAAAAAGCAATTGAGTAGCGGTAGCATTTATATCGGCAGATGTCCGTTGTTGAAATAAGTTTGGTATAGCAACGGTCTGTCCAATGGGTACGTTAGGAATATTCGCGAATCCACCATTACTAAGAAACATTCGTTGCAATGTTGGGTTGTCTACAAGCTGTGCTTGACCATTTAGTTGAGGTAATCCAATCGCTCTGATTTCCCCAATTTTTGCCTGTGCAATTGCAACATCAAGGTCTGCATTTTGAATAGATGAGTTGTTCTTTATAGCATAATCAATACATTGCTGTAAAGTGAAAGTGCTATCCGTCTGAGCCATACTTAGGCTTAGGTTAATGGTGGCTAGTAAAATTGTTAGTAGTCCTGTTTTCATAAAAAAAAGTTTATTCCTCTTCATGTATTTGTTTGTATTTATTTATTAATTTATGACCTTTTATGGTACAAATACCATAAACGAAATGTTCGAAAAATTCTAATTGAACATTTCCTGTTTCAAATTCGGACAATGGAAAGACTTCTGTATTGAATGCCATTTCAACTGTTTCCATTCTCATTCTAGCTATAATTCCTGTATTTAGATTAGATCTAAAAAAACCTTCTTTTATTCCATTCGTTAGAATGTCTTTAATGGATTTCTCTAAAAAATCTTTTTTGTAATCAAGGAATATATTCCATGCTTTAGGATGGTATTTTTTGATGTCATAGAGTAGGCTGGGATTGATATTGCAAACATTACTCTTCATATATTCAGAGATTCCTATCAACTCTTCTACAGCATCCTTAGCGTCTGTACTTATTTTTTCTAACGTATTTTTTTGGAAATTGGTAAACGATCTTACGCTTTCGCTGACAAGGACATCTTTGTCTTCATAATAGATATAAATAGTTTTTTTTGATATTCCTAAGGCTCTTGAAATATCGTCCATTGTAATGCTTTTTATTCCGTATTTTAGGAATAATTCTAAGGTGCCTTTAAGTATAAGTTCTTTTTGATTCATGTGTATGTTACAAAACTAAGGAAACTTTTTTAATAATAAAAGTTTCCTTAGTTTACTTTTATCTTTTTTTATTAACTATTTGATATTGAAATATTTAAATATTAAAGTGCTTTGAATTGAGAATTCAACGATTATTTCATTACTTTTAATTATTAAAATTAAGCGACAGTATTTTGAAAAGGAAATTTCACC
>JAYSUZ010000118.1:0-9200 GCA_043718845.1 Cytophagales bacterium | reverse complement strand
GATAGTAACTTTTTGTATGTGGGCCGTATAGATAAGTCTATTCCGTCTTCCGTTCGATTTGCTTATTCGGGAGTCGCCATTCGGTTTAAATTTGAAGGGAGCACCTGTGTCGTTCATATAAAAAATAATAGTGTAGGAAGAGATAAAGAAGGGGTGCTATTTAAAAATTATTACAATGTCATAATTGACAATAAGTCCCCTCAGGTATATGCTGTTTCAAATGAGGAGGAGAAAATAGTTATCAAAGGTATTAGCAAAGGGACTCATGAAGTTGAGCTGTTCAAAAGGACAGAAGCATTGGTGGGCGAAGGGGTTTTTGAGGGGATTGATATTGATAAGGAAGGGAAAATGCTTGTATTTTCCAGTAAGAAAAATAGAAAAATGGAGTTTATTGGCAATTCTATAACCTGTGGATATGGAAATGAAGGTGCGTCAAAGGATTGTTCCTTTTCTCCAGAAACTGAAAATGGTTATATGGCATATGGCGCTATTACTGCTCGAAATTTAAATGCAGAATACACCGCAGTAGCCTATTCTGGCAAAGGGATATTTCGCAACTATGATGGAGCCACTGTCAATACAATGTCGCTTATTTACGATAGAATATTTCCAGATAATCCTACTTCTTTAAAATGGGATACTAAGAGTAATCAGCCAGATGTAATTGTTTTAAATTTAGGAACAAATGATTTTGCGAAAGGAGTTCCGGATTCTTTGGTATTTATAAATACGTATGTTAATTTCTTAAAAAGGTTGCGTTCTTATTATCCTAAGGCTAAAATAGTGTGCATTGAAGGTCCTATGATGAACGATAGCTATCCTGTTGGAGCGAATGCGTTTACTAAGGTAAAAAACTTCATACAAGCCTCTGTAGACAAACTGAAATCAAAAGGAGAACAAGACGTCTATACGTTTTTTCCCTCCACTCAAGGAGAAGGTGATTACGGTTGCGATTGGCATCCAAATGTAAGTAGACAAGAGAAAATGGCGGCGGAACTTAGTAAGGAGATTAAGTCCATTATGAAATGGTAATCATCATCATAAAGTATCAGTAACTGCTGGTTCGGTAGTAGCCGAATCTTTTCTGATAGGAGTTCTTCTTCTCTTTTTTAGTGTATCAGAGTTGGTAATTAATGGGCTAGGAGCGGTGTTGCTTGTTTGAGAAGTGGTATCTTTTTCTAGAACAGCGAAGTCTTTATATAATTTTTGAAGCGTAATTTTGAGGTTGCTATTTGTGCTGTCCAATTGTATGAGTCTTTCATAATATGGGATTGTAGCTTGAGGCTTACCTTGTCCATTTAGTATTGTAATAAGAGAGGTGTACACTTCTTTTTTATCATTTTTCAATACGGTATATTTTTTAAGGTATGTAAGCGCTTCAGAAAGTTGCCCTTCTTTATAATAAATCATACCCAATTGGTATAATGCAGGCGCATATAAGGAGTCTTTTTTTAAACAATTCAAATAGGATAAACGGGAGCTTTGCTGGAGTTTTATTTTTTGATAAATTTTACCTTCAAAATAATAAAAATCAGGATTATAGGGGTCGAATTCTTTTGCTTTCAAGGTAAAGAGTAGCGCGGAATCTTCTTTTTCTTTGTTTAAATAAATAGTAATTAAATTGCAGTATGCGCTGCTATTTTTAGGGTTGTTTTTAATAGATAAAAGAAAATGATTGATTGCTTTTGAGGTATCTCTGTTATAGGCTGCTATTTGACCCTTCAATAGAGATACATCAGAATGAAAAGGCATGAGTTGCTCTATTCTTGTGAGGTATAGTTTACTTCTTGAGGTGTCGCCTGTTTCCCAATATACTTTAGCTTGTAAAATGAATAATTCTGGATTGTCGATTCCTAACGTTTCCGATTTTTCAGAAGCCTTTATTGCTTCAAAATTATTTCCTAAAACGAATTGAATTTGAGCAAGTAAAAGATAATAATTACCGTTGCTGATATTCTCTACAAGTGCCGCATTTATATCTTTTAAGGCTTCATTATAGCGAAACATATTGCTATATACTTTAGCCCTTTTATAGCGCAGTTCATCGTCGTTGGGGTCCTCTTCTATTGCTTCGTTTAGGTAATTTAACATAGGCTCATACGAGCCTTTAATTTCATTAAGGGGCATGCTTTCGTTTCCTTTATCTTCTTTGCATGAAAAAAAAGTAAGCAATATAGCAGCGACGAAAATTATTTTTTTTAAGTAATTCATAAGGTGCTCAACGTGTTTATATCAGGCGTAAATATTCGTAGTAAATTTTGATAGTATACTCTATAATGAAAGCTGAAAGGAAAGTTTTATGCCGAATTTACGAACATTAGGATGGTCAAGATAGGCCAGCCTGTGTACTAAGTCTATTCTTAAAAACTTAAATATATTATCTACACCATAGCCAACTTCCCAGTAAGGTTTCGTATTTAATGTAGAAAAAGGTCTTAAGTTATTTCCTGCTGGGTCTGTTTCTGGTGTCAGGGTGTAGTTTTTACTACTCATAGAGCCAAAAGCTAGATTTGACGTTACAAAGCACCCCCACTTCATTTTTTTGATTAACGGTACTCTATTGAAAAATAAACCTCCAAAATAGTGCCTGTAACGAAGGGTAGCATAAGTATCGCTGACAAATTCGAAATAATCCATCAAGTTGAATGCCGAATTTGAATAGAAGTTAGATTGATTCCCAATATGAGTTTCCAGTATAGGATAGGGTACCGTACCGGTTATTTTCCCTACATTTAAATCGTAATACGACCGCCCTAGAAATCCCATGGGAAAATTGTGCGAAAGAGAAACGCTGTATTTGTAATAATTAAAAGTACTATTGAATACATCTTTCAATCCAATCACGCCTCTGAAACTTACTATTGGCCATTTTTTTGCCCCCAAGCTGTATCGATTGTTTCCGTCAATAAATTTGAACTCATCTTTTCCCCACCGAGTATCTAAGACTATTTCTGAAACCGTAAAGGTGGACGCTAATGTTTGTTGATTAGTTGAAGCGTCGGTAGTGTAGTAGGCAAAAGGATATTGGGCGTTAAAATCTCTGGTTCTGAAGCTTATTGTCTGGGTAATATCTTTTCTTAAATCGGTCTGAAAATATAGGTTTGTAGACTGATTGTAATAAGGTCCTCTCATTGTCCCGTTTCGCGTAAAGGCATAGAAAATTTGGTTGTTAGCCAGTTGTTCGGAATTTACCCCTACTTGGTCCATGTCGTACCGTTGTTCCATTCCTATTAAAGTCCAAGGATGCCTAAAGAGGATATAATCAACACTTGCCGAATACTTGAATTGTTGATCTTTGAAACCATAAGCCCCATATCCTTTGAGGATAAATTTTCTGCTAAATAATGAAGTTGTTTTAAAGGAAAGGCTGGTCCGGAAGCCTTCGATATTATTGTTATTGTAAAGGGATAGTAAATAGCCTATGTCTACTTTTCCTGCTCTCCAATATCCTGTCGACAACAGATTTATTAATTTTATATAACGTTTAATAGGCTTTACTTCTTTGATACTATAGACCGATTTTTCAACGTCTTTCTCGTTTTGAGTTAAGGTGTCAGTTCTTAAGGTATCGATATCTTTAGAGCGATATGGCGCATTTTCCATTTCAACAAGGGTTTCCTTGAAGAAATCATTTGGCATAGGGTCATTCACCACTATATTTGTAGCATAAGAGGTAAGTTTTGCCAGTATGCCCAATTTCCAATGCGAGATATTAGAGAGGTCTAATTCTATCTTCGTTTTTGCGGGCATCCAACAATTGTCAGCTGTAATTCTATTCAGTTGGACTATTTTTATGCTTTCTACGAAATTCAATTTCGTCTTTTGGTTGGTATAAAGCTGGAGTTGCTTTAATGCAAAAGTCGAATCATCAATCCATATAGTACCAGTAAATGCTAAATCTCGTGGATTTTTTGGTTGTACATTAAGGCGAAAACAAGAGTCTCCGTCTATAAGTTCTTTGTCCATTAATTCGTATTTATAAAGCAATTGCCAGCTGTCGGCTAAAGGCGATTGGAAGTCTGTTTGGAGAATGTTGATGCGGTTTAGATAAAAATTACTTTCTTGAAAGGTAGAGTATAATAACGGTTTTATTAATTTGCCATTTATCAAGCCTATATTATTGTTTTTAACGGCGAGGATTACTTCTTTTGATTTTAAACCTTCTCTGTTGCGGTATACTTTTGAGATGGTTTCTGAAAAAAGTACCGGTATTATAGGTTTTCCATCCATTCCTTTCTCTAATTGTAAGGAATCGGCTGCTAGAGCATTCTCAATAGCGTGCATGAATTTCTTTTTTTGGAGTCTATTTCCAAGATTGTCAATGCTTAATTCTGTCTTACTATAATTATCATATCTAAAGGCATTGATTTTACGAGGGTCGTTGGTGTTTTTATTTTTAATGACCTTTCGCATTATAGGGAATGCAGGATTTTCATAAACAGTTACAATAATTTCATCCATCATTCCCTCTTCAGGTTCGAGGAATATTGATAGTTCTTGGAGTGTATTATTGCTTATTGGGATTCGTTTTTTCTTATACCCCATGTAATTGAAGGTTAACGAATCTCCTATTTTGAAAATTGCTTTAAGTGAAAAATTGCCTTCCTCGTCCGTTTCGGTTCCGTAGGGTGTATTATAAATAGAAATAAGTACATACGGAAGTCCATCGCCATTTTCAGTATCTTTTACACTCCCTTTGAGTGTAATTTGCTGTGACAATAGACTTCCGGTACTTATGAAGAATAAAAGAATGGATATTAATTTCCCCTTCAACTTTAATTATTATTCAACTACGCTTAGTTTAAGAGTATCTGCATGTTGCTTTTGTGTGTTTGGCAAGCAAGCGGTAGTTACAAATAAATCGCCTTTGCTTAACAATCCTTTTTCTTCTAGCACTTTTGCCATAGAATCAATCGTAACATGAGTAGCATTGAAATCTTCGTAATAAAATGTTCGAATACCCCAAACTAAACTTAGTCTTGATAATAACGCTTTATTGTTAGTGAAAATGAAGATGTTTGCCAACGGTCTGTTTGCAGATAGTCTATAAGCGGTATACCCTGTTTGAGTAAGTCCGATTAAGGCTTTAGACCCTGTATTTTTAGCAAGTACACATGCGGTATCTATTACACTATCGCTATTTGTAGCGATATCATCATCGGGCGTAAGATGATAGATGTTTGTAGCATTTTTTTCAACCGAAAGGCAGATTCTTGACATACTTTCCACAGAAAGTATTGGAAAATCTCCAGAGGCAGATTCTGCACTTAGCATTACGGCATCTGCACCGTCTATAATAGCATTCGCTACGTCATTTGTTTCAGCTCTAGTAGGACGAGCGCTTGTAATCATACTTTCAAGCATCTGAGTAGCTACAATAACTGGTTTTCCTGCTTTATTGCATTTATTAACAATCATTTTTTGCAACATAGGAACGTCTTCCATCAACATTTCAACGCCCAAATCTCCTCGAGCTACCATTATGGCATCTGTTTCAGCAATGATGGCATCAATATTATCAATCGCTTCTGGTTTTTCTATTTTCGCAATTACTTTGATGTCTTTTCCGGAGGCTGCAATTATTTTTTTAATATCTCTCATATCTTCTGCTCTACGAACAAAAGAAAGTGCGATCCAATCCAAATCATTTGCAATGCCAAATGTTAGGTCTTCTCTGTCTTTAACTGTTAGAGAAGGCTCAGAAACATTGGTGTCAGGAAGGTTGATGCCTTTTTTTGATTTTAAAATACCACCGTATTTAATCTCGCAAGTAACTTCGTCTTTGCCTTTGCTTATTACGATTAGTTCGATTTTGCCATCGTCAATCATCACGCAGTCTCCCACGTTAAGGTCAGCGGTGAGTGCACCATAAGAACTGCTAATACGTTCTTTTGTGCCAATTATTTTTTCTTTTTGAATAACGATTTTTGCACCAGATACCAATTCGACACCGTTTCCAGCCACCTCATCTGTTCTTATTTTTGGTCCTTGTAAATCCTGAAGTAATGCGATGTTAGCACCATTTTCAGCATTTAACTCTCTTACAAATTTAATTACTTGCGCATGACCTTCATGAGTGCCATGTGAGAAATTAAGTCTGAATACATTGGCTCCAGCTTGGGCTAATTCCCACAACTTTTCTTTTGTATTGGATGCCGGACCTACCGTTGCAATAATCTTTGTTTTCTTCGTTTGCTCCATTTTTAAAAAATTAAATTGTCTCTTGATTTCAAATTTTCAGTTTCTATTTCCTTTATATATTCAATTCCATTTATATTTTTAAGCTTTTCCTTAATAGGAAAAGTGTTCGAAATACGGTTTTCATCCTGTAACTGAATGAAATAATCATATTCTTTCAGTTCAGGAATCAAATATGGACTGGCAATATTAGCAAATTCGCACGATTTATTCCTAATAAGTCTGAAATTAGTATGCTCTGTCTTGAAAATATAATTTATGATTACTAATTTCCCCTCTTTAAGAAAATTAATACAAATATCTTCCTCTTTTTTTAAGGCAATTCTTAATTCATTATTAATACTCCACGCTAATTTATAACCTTTTAAGGAAGTAATTAATCCAATTACTTCGAAATCAAAATCATAATCAACATGTAGTTTAAAGGCCTTCATTTAGGTGAATCGAGTGCTATAGTATTTAGATTGTTATATATTAAGCACTCAAATATAGAATTAATCCAATAGAATAAGAAATAATTATTAGTATTGGGGAAATTTATTGAAAATAATAGTTGACAATAATAAATAATATACATTCCTTTGCATCCGTGTTTTACTAAAATCAAACAAAATGTCAGAAATAGCACAGAAAGTTAAGAGTATTATTGTTGACAAACTCGGAGTAGAAGAGTCCGAAGTCACTGCAGAGGCAAGTTTCACAAATGATCTGGGTGCAGATTCTTTGGATACCGTTGAGTTAATTATGGAATTCGAAAAAGAATTCAATATCTCAATTCCTGATGAGCAAGCAGAAAATATCCAAACTGTTGGCCAGGCTGTTGCTTACCTGGAACAAAACGTAAAATAATTTACTTTTTACTTCCCCAAAATTCTTTATGAATTTAAAAAGAGTAGTTGTAACGGGGCTAGGCGCACTTACACCTATAGGTAATACTGTTCAAGAATATTGGACAGGATTATCTACAGGTGTAAGCGGGGCTGGTCTAATTACCAAATTTAATCCATCAAAACACAAGACGCGTTTTGCATGTGAACTAAAAGGTTTTAATGTCGAAGATTTTATCGATAGAAAAGAGGGTCGGAAAATGGATCCTTTCACACAGTATGCTGTAGTGTGTGCGGAAGAAGCCATCAAAGATGCAAATATAGACGCTACAATACAAGATCCTGACCGCATAGGCGTGATTTGGGGCGCTGGTATTGGTGGCTTAAGGACTTTTCACGATGAAATTTCCGCTTTTGCAAAAGGTGATGGTACTCCTCGATTTAATCCATTCTTTATACCCAAAATGATAGTGGATATTAGCGCAGGCTATATTTCTATACGAAATGGTTTTAGAGGACCAAATTTCTCCACCGTATCGGCATGTGCCTCTTCTAGTAATGCACTGATCGATGCTTATAATTATATACGTTTAGGTAAAGCGGATGTGATTGTAGCTGGAGGCTCAGAAGCTGCTATTGTTGAATCTGGAATAGGTGGATTCAATGCTTGTAGAGCGCTTTCTGAAAGAAATGATGACCCCGCTACCGCTTCTAGACCCTTTGATAAAGACCGCGATGGTTTTGTAATGGGCGAAGGTGCAGGTGCTTTAATATTAGAAGAGTACGAACATGCTAAGAAAAGAGGTGCGAAAATCTATGCTGAAGTTGTCGGCGGAGGTTTATCTTCTGATGCTTACCATCTTACGGCTCCTCATCCAGAAGGCTTAGGTGCTAAAAACGTAATGATTAATGCGCTTGCCGATAATAATTTACTGGTGACGGATATCGATTATATTAATGTGCACGGTACTTCTACGCCTCTTGGCGATTCGGCAGAATTAAACGCTATAAAAGCAGTATTGGGAGAGCATGCTTATAAAATAAATATAAGCTCTACGAAATCAATGACTGGACACCTTTTAGGCGCAGCAGGTGCCATTGAAGCCATCGCTTCGGTACTTGCAATTAAAAACAGTCTTGTACCGCCAACTATTAATCACTTTACCGACGATGATTTGTTAGATTCTAACTTGAACTTAACATTTAATAAACCGCAGGCTAGAGAAATTAAAATAGCAATGAGCAATACCTTTGGCTTTGGAGGTCACAATGCCTCTATTATTTTCAAGAAATTAGATTAATAGTAGATGTCTTTTCTCAAAAGATGCCTAATCTATTTTCAGTCAAAGAATGAACGGCAATTTCATTATACAATTTCACGTATTATTGGGCTACAACCCAGTAATACGGATTTGTATCGGTTAGCCATAAGCCACTCCTCTGTGGCTAAAGAAAATTCCTCTGGCACTAAAAATTCCTACGAACGTCTTGAATATTTAGGAGATTCTGTACTTGGAACAGTGGTAGCGGAATACCTCTTTAAAAAATTCCCCTATAAAAACGAAGGCTTCCTTACCGATATACGTTCTCGAATAGTAAATAGAGAGTCGCTTAACAAGGTAGGAAAAAAAATGGGACTTAATCAGCTCGTAGAATATTCAGGCAAAATAAATATGTCTCATAAATCACTCTATGGAGATGTATTAGAAGCATTGGTTGGTGCGGTGTATCTTGATAAGGGGTTTTATCCTTGCCGTGAATTTATTCTTACAAAAATTCTAGACCATCATTTTGATATCGAAGATGTAGTGGCGAATACTTCTAATTTCAAAAGTTTACTCATAGAGTGGACTCAAAAGCATAACTATAAGCTCGACTTTAATATCAAAGAGGAAAGTGGAAATATGCACAACAAAGAATTTACCTCTGCTATATTAATCGACGAAAAAGAAATCAGTATAGGAAAAGGTACCAGTAAGAAACGCGCGGAACAGTCCGCAGCACAAAAGGCTTGCGAGGTGCTGGGGGTGAAGTAACGCTAGGTGTTAGATCAATTCCACTTATAAAATAGTCTAATAGGTATACTATAACACCTTGTTTTATCCCGAAGGGATTTAGCTGTCCAAACCAATATTTCTATGTTTCCTTATCTTATAGGTGTCCGACGGCTTTAAG
>JAYSUZ010000117.1:0-1853 GCA_043718845.1 Cytophagales bacterium | reverse complement strand
ATTTTACAAAATCTTGTATTAAAGTATTCTATACTCTGTCATGTTTATTAATATTAATAAATTTATATAGTCTTCAATGGTGGCTATAGCGTTGGTGTTCACCTCTTCCCATTCCGAACAGAGAAGTTAAGCCCAATTGCGCCGATGGTACTGCGATAACACGCGGAAGAGTAGGTCGCCGCCAACCTTTTATCAAATCCCTTATCGTTTATTCGGTAAGGGATTTTTGTTTTATATAAAAATACAAAACCTAATTATTTACATTTCTAGTTTTTTTTAATATACTGGCGTCCGAGCGAATTTTTCACAAATAAATTAATATCATAGAAAAATACAAATGCTGGAAAATGAAGCATTTCCCACCAAAAGAGTCATATTTATTTTGCGAACCTATGTCTTATCCTGAAATAGATTTACATAAACAAGTGTAAAAATGGACATATTAGAAAAAATAATGCAAAATCCTGCGCTGGACCTAAGACTTGATTGCATAGTCATAAAGCTAAACGCCCAGCTTGTACTAAGTAGTTCAATTAGTGTATGGCAGAGGGTTAATTGTCTTTTCTGGTTTTTCCGAAATACCAGCAAAATTGGGTAAGCGAACATTCGGTACATTTAGGGCTTCGAGCCGTACAAATATACCGTCCATGCAAGATTAGCCAATGGTGCGCTACATGCACATATTCGCTGGGAATGTATTTCATGAGCTGCTTTTCAACAGCTAAAGGGGTATTGGCGGTTTGCGTAACGAGTCCTACTCTTTTCGAAACTCTAAAAACATGTGTATCCACCGCCATTGCAGGTTGATTGAATATTACGGAACTGATTACATTGGCGGTTTTTCTTCCTACACCAGGCATTTTCTGAAGGTCTTCTATAGCACTTGGAACTTCTCCTTTGAATTCCCCTATAAGAATATTTGCCATACCTACTAAGTATTTTGCTTTGTTATTGGGAAAGGAAATGCTTCTTATGTAATCAAACACTTCTTCTGCCGAAGCCTTGGCAAGCTCATAAGGAGAAGGGAAGCGATGGAATAAAGCAGGAGTGGTAAGGTTTACCCTCTTGTCTGTACACTGCGCACTAAGTATAACCGATACGAGCAACTCGTATGGATTGGAATAATGGAGTTCCGTCTGAGCATCGGGTGCTTGCTCTTTAAAATAAGTAATGAATTTTTCGAACCGTTCTTTCTTTTGCATTTATTCCACGAATTATAACGCATCTAAATACGGAAGAAAAAAGGGATTTCACAATAACTGACTAATACACTTTTGTAAATGGTCTATGGATGTCAGCTTAACAGCTACTCATGAACGTACTAGAATAATTTAAAATAGCGTCCACACTTCTCTGTTTTGGCTTGAAAGACAATTGATCCAGTGCTAATTTTATATCCTCAAGCACATCTCTTTCTTCTGAAAGGATAGAATTTAGGATGCATTTTGTTTGAAAATCATGCTTAGACAGTTCACTGGATTCGTTGTAAATAGTTAGGATGATTTCATTTGGGGTAGTCGTTATTATCATAGGCTAAAGTATGTTCGTTTTGTAATTGTTTTCTTAAGTTTATAAGGGCATAGCGCATTCTGCCAAGGGCAGTATTGATACTTACTCCAGTTTCTTCTGCAATTTCTTGAAAACTCATGTCCGCATAATGTCTCATCATTACTACTTCGCGTTGAACTTCAGGAAGTGCTTGTATCGTTTTTCTTAATAACGCATGAGTATCCTCTTTTATTTTAATCGACTCTACAGATTCTTCAGAAAAATTCATAGAGTTGAATACTTTTGGTACTTCGTCAATATCGTGGTGAGGGTATCTTTTGTCCTTACGGAAGCTGTCAATAGCC
>JAYSUZ010000116.1:0-1854 GCA_043718845.1 Cytophagales bacterium | reverse complement strand
ATGAAGTTCCTCCACTTCTACTTTTGTCAATTTGATGGTGTAGTGTATCATTTGTAAGGGGTTTTACAAAGATACTTCAAATACGTCATATTATGATTAACTTAACACTAGGATTTACTTAATGAAATAAGTGATATAGAAAGCTCAAGCCTCAATCATCCTTATAAAGAAAATTGATTGTTTTTCCATGCATTGTCAAAATTGAACATTAAACTTTTCCGCCCATACAGCCACGTTATATAACTTCCATAAGGAAGTATCATCAATACTCTTTGAAATTTTATCTTGATTAATAAATTGCTTCAAAAATTCAGATGTTTCAATAGTCTGAAATAAGATGTTTTTATTTATATACCAATTTTTTGGTGCTTCGAAACCAATTTTGGCTTGTCTCCAAACTATTTCTTTAGGTAACTTACTCTCAGCCGATTTTCTTAAAATGTATTTCGACCAACCTCCATTTACTTTGTAATCGAAGGGCAAAGAAAACGATAACTCCATTACCTTATAATCTACAAAAGGAACGCGAGTTTCTATTGAAAATCTCATCGAATTTCTGTCTTCATATTTTAAGAGCTTTTGTAGCTGTACTTTGGTGATCTCAAGTTTTTGTAAGGCGGAAATATTCTTCCCTGCATTGGATATCTCTTTCAATAAATCAATATTTAGGTATGATTTAAACGCTTTCTTAATGTAATTATTTCTCCTAAGCTGTCGAATTGCTCTTACTTTAGCATTATTAAAATACAATGAATAAAGAAAAAGATCCTTAATGTTCAATTTAGAATTCTTTGTTATGCTTAAATAACTTTTTACTTTATTAATAATACCCTTTTGTTGATTTAGATAGGCAGCATAATACCGATCATAACCCAATAGGGCCTCATCGCCTCCTTGTCCATCCAGTAATACAATACATCCTTCTTTTTTGGCTTTTTCCATTACGAAATACTGCATGATAATGGAGGGGCCCCCGAAAGGCTCTTCCTGTGTTTCAATAACGTCTTCCACTACTTTAAAAAAATCTTCCTTTTGAGGATATGTAATTTTCCAGTTGAGGTCCGCTCTATTGACAACCATCTCAGCAAAGGCTGATTCGTCATTTTCTTTTTGAATAGACTTGGCAGTGATAGCATTGAATTTCTCTTGTGCTGAAGTATTGTATGCTTTAGCAGCAACAGCAGCAATATAGGAGCTATCCAATCCTCCGCTTAAACAGGTACCAACCTTCACATCAGATCGTAATCTTAGATGAATTGCATTATCAATTGTAGACTCAAATAATTTCTGAGCAGCCTCAAAAGAAAGATTTCTAAATTCATTATTGACCTCTAACTCATACCATTTTGAAATTATATATGAACTTGTCGTTAAATTAAAGATCATACTATGACCTGGATTCAGAGAGAATATATCCTCGAAAAATGTCTTATTTGTATGATGATGGTAACCCAGATATAAGTAATCAAATAGAATTTGTCTATTAGCTGTTCTATCTACTACCTGTGTTAATATCTGCCTTATTTCAGACCCAAACAAAAATGTTTCATTATTTTCCCAGTAGTGTAGCGGCTTCACACCAAATCTGTCGCGACTAATAAATACAATATTCTTAGCTAAATCATGAATGGCAAAGGCCCACATTCCATTAAATCGATGAACGCATTCCTCGCCCCATTCCTGATACGAAGCAAGAATAACTTCTGTGTCAGATCCGCTTGAAAAGGCATAACCCTTTTGCATTAAAGATTCGCGGATCTCAATGTAATTATAGACTTCTCCATTATACGTGATGGTTAAGTTCTCTCCATATTTCATTGGCTGGGCACCAAGCTCCGAGAGATCTAAAATAGA
>JAYSUZ010000115.1:0-4091 GCA_043718845.1 Cytophagales bacterium | reverse complement strand
CGCATATCTCCTGGCGATGTAAGCAGGTATTGGTAAACATCAGGTTTGGAATGTCCTGTAATTACATTGAAAAATTCATTTACATCGTAGGCATAAATTTCATTAGAAGTCATCAAGCTGATGTCCGTGTAGAGACGGGCTGTATCTTCGTTGTAGTTACCGCTGGCCATGTGTACGTAGCGCGTTACTTTTCCGTCCTGCTCTCTACGCACGATCATCATGAGTTTGGTATGTGTTTTTAATTTATTTATACCATACACTACAAAACAGCCCGCCTTTTGTAGTCGTTGACCTTCATTGATATTGTTCTCTTCGTCAAAACGTGCTTGTACTTCAAATAAAACCGAAACGTGTTTTCCATTTTCAGCAGCTTTCAGGAGCGCATTGGAAATTCTAGATTTTTTGGCAAGGCGGTAAATGGTAATTTTAATGGCTAATACATTCGGATCTGTAGCTGCTTTCTCGAGCATATCTACTACCAACTGCATATTGTTATAGGGTTGGTGTAATAAGACATCGTTTTTTTTGAGGTAGTCGAAAATATCTACATCGCCTATGTTTGGGAAGGTTACAGGCTTTACAGGTGTATGTGCTACATGAAGCATTTTTTTAAATTCTCCATGGTTTATGATTTGCCAAAATCCCGTAAAATCAATTAGCGAATTGTTTTCGAAAATATTATAGTTGTCTATTTCGTATCTTCCTTTTAGGATGTCCATCATCCATTGCGAATATTCGGGTTCTATTTCTATTCGGACTACTCTGGCTGTTTTTCTCGATTTTAATTTCTTGGTAATTTCTTCAATATATTGTTCTTCTACATCGTCGTTTTCTTCCAAGGTAAAATCTCCATTTCGAGTTATTCGGAAGGTGCTAATGCTTAAGACTTCAATGTTTCGGTACAGTTTATGGATATTCCATTTTATAATATCTTCGATTGGAATAAATAAAATTTTATCCTCTCTGTGAATTTCATAAAATCGGGGAAGATTTTGGGGAACAGGTACAAAAGAAAGTCGTTTGTCATTTTCTTTTCCCGCATCTGTAAGGCGTGTGATAACACCAAGTGTAAGTAGTTTGTTTATCAGAATAGGGAAGGAGTGGTAACTGTCATACGCCATGGGTGTAAGCATGGGGTAGATGGTATTTCTAAAATATTCCTCAATTAAAAAAAACTCATTGTCTTCAAGGTCGCTTCTTTTTGCAATGATGAAACCATTTTTTTCGAACTCTGGAATCAGCGTGCGCGAGAGGTAGTCGATTTGATGGTTGTAGAAATTATGAATTTCATTTAGTAATACTTTTTTAAACGGTATTTCTCTGAGTCCAGAATTGTCTGTACGTTCTTTTCCGTAATCGAGGTAGTTGTATAAACTCCCTACTCGTATTTGAAAAAATTCATCGAGATTTGAAGCGGTGATTGCAAGAAATTTAAGCCTTTCTAGAATATTTCTAGTTGGGTTTTTGGCTTGGTCTAGTACTCTTGTATTAAAACTTATCCAACTTAAATCTCTACTTATATAATTACTCTCTAAGAGCTGATTTTTCTTTTTTACGGTCATAGCCTAATTATTTCAACGAAAATATAAAAAAGGGTTCATATTATTGAACCCTTTTGGTATTAAATTATTGTTATGTTTACGAAATACGCTGATTCTCTATACATCAACTTTAGCATATTTAGCATTTTTCTCGATAAAATCTCTTCTAGGCGCTACTTCATCGCCCATTAGCATGGAGAATAAGTGATCGGCTTCGGCAGCAGATTCAATACTTACTTTTTTGAGCGAACGTGTTTCAGGATTCATAGTAGTAGACCAAAGTTGCTCCGGGTTCATTTCACCAAGACCTTTGTATCGTTGCACCCCCACGTTTTCTTCTTTTCCGTCTTTAGCCAATTCTTTAATTGCTAATTCTCGTTGTTCCTCGTTCCAGCAGTATTTTTCATGTTTACCCTTTTTTACCAAATAAAGCGGAGGAAGGGCAATGTATAAATAACCATTGTCGATCAAATCCCTCATATATCGGAAGAAGAAGGTCAAGATAAGCGTACGAATGTGACTACCGTCAATGTCCGCATCCGTCATGATGATTACTTTGTGGTAGCGAAGTTTGGTCATGTCTAGGGCTTTTGCATCTTCAACCGTTCCAAACTTTACACCCAACGCTGTAATCATATTTCGGATCTCTTCGTTTTCGTATATTCTATGTTCTTGAGCTTTTTCTACGTTTAGGATTTTACCTCTTAAGGGTAGAATAGCTTGGAATCTTCTATCGCGGCCTTGTTTTGCCGAGCCACCAGCGGAGTCCCCTTCCACAAGGTATATTTCGCAGGCCCAAGGATCGGAATCCGAACAGTCTGCCAGTTTGCCAGGGAGTCCAGATCCTGAAAGTACGTTTTTACGCTGTACCATTTCCCTTGCTTTTTTGGCGGCTATACGCGCCTGAGCGGCTAAGATTACTTTGGATACAATTGTTTTTGCTTCTCTTGGGTGTTCTTCTAAGTAATTATTTAGAAGTTCTCCTACCGCAACGTCCACGGCACCCATTACTTCTGAGTTTCCGAGTTTCGTTTTGGTTTGTCCTTCAAATTGGGGTTCTTGTACTTTTACTGAAATAACAGCGGTAAGTCCTTCACGGAAGTCATCACCACTTATCTCTAGTTTTAGTTTTTCCAACATGCCCGATTTTTCAGCATAGGATTTAAGCGTTCTTGTAAGTGCTCTTCTAAATCCTGCTACGTGCGTACCGCCCTCGTGGGTGTTGATATTGTTTACGTAGGAAAATATATTTTCAGCATAAGAAGTGTTGTATAAAATACTTACTTCTATAGGAATACCACCTTTGTCGGTTTCCAAATAAAGTGGCTCAGGAATAAGTCTTTCGCGGGTAGCATCGGCGTATTCTACAAATTCTACTAGACCTCTTTCTGAATAAAAAGAATCTGAAATTGGATTTCCAGCATCGTCTTTTTCTCTAAGGTCTTTTAGGTGGAGCCTAATGCGCTTGTTAAGGAAGGATAGTTCTCTTAAACGGGTAGCTACTGTTTCATATTTGTATTCACTTACCGTGAATATAGAGTCGTCTGGCGTAAACGTAACGGTAGTACCAGTACGAGTAGATTCACCTATTTCTTTTACGCTGTATTGAGGATCTCCTTTTCTGTATTCTTGTTGGAATATTTTGCCATCTCTATAAACGGTTACAATCAACAGTTTGGAAAGTGCATTTACACAAGAAACCCCTACACCATGCAGTCCACCAGATACTTTATACGTGTCTTTATCAAATTTACCACCAGCGTGAAGTACTGTCATTACGACCTCAAGGGCTGATCTGCCTTCTTTTTGATGCATTCCTGTAGGAATACCTCTTCCGTTGTCTTCTACGGTTACGGAGTTGTCTTCGTTTATGGTAACAAAAATTTCGTTACAATACCCAGCCATCGCTTCGTCAATAGAGTTGTCTACTACTTCCCATATCAAGTGGTGCAGCCCTCTTATGCCGATATCGCCAATGTACATGGCCGGACGTTTTCTTACCGCTTCCAACCCTTCCAAAACCTGGATGTTGTCCGCTGAATAATCACTGGAAACTTTATCTTTTGTGTCGCTCATTTTTTATAAAAATTACAATAGGTAAAAGTACGAAATAGTAAGCGTATGTCAATGAAATATTACAACTAAAATTGGATATATATAATATATAATAATCTGTAAATGAAAAACTTATATTATCTATTGAACTATTTGTGGAAAACATTACGTTCTTGTATACTATTAAAATAAAAATCAACGTTTAAAGTGGAGCTAATTGCAATTTAAGTACCTTTGAGTTATGAATATTAGAATACTGTTTTTGTTATTATTTTTCACTCCTTTTTTTACTCAACTAAAAGCATCGCATATAGTTGGGGGAAATTTTGAGATGATTTATTCGGGACGTGGATTTTTGTATACAGTCAATTTGGATATGTTTTACGACGATATTAATGCGAATATAGGATTGGTTGATGCGGATCTTACGATTAATATTATTGTGTTTAGTAAAGCTACTAATGTGGGCATCAAAAACTTCCAATTGATAAGGCC
>JAYSUZ010000114.1:0-9311 GCA_043718845.1 Cytophagales bacterium | reverse complement strand
TTGGAGGGAGTGTTTTTGCCATTTAGCGTCCATGTGTTTGAAGGGTTAAACGGGTTAAGGTATCAGCGTATTCAATACGCTGATACCTTAACCCGTTTAACTAGCATTTGTATAAGTAAAACATATATTTTTTATATTTTATAAAGTTGGCGCCATTGCGCTCGCCTTTGAAGTGTTTGTTTTCCATTTTCTCTAATTTCTTTTTGTATTTCCAGCGGATAAATTTGGCGATCCAAGCGTATCGATCTTCTAATAATAGAAATAGAAGGTTATAGATAGGGTGGATTACTTCGGAGGATAGTTTGTGCACTAAGTCAATAGTAGGAGCTGTTTCTTTTGTAATGTCTTTTTCGGTAACGAGTGTAAGAGGGTATTTTTTTATCACTTTTAGGTATTCATGGTAGTGATGCCCTCCACCAAGCATACTTTTATTTTCGGGATCTGTTTTGAAGAAATCGCAAATCATAATATGCCCTCCTGGATTTAAGAATTTTTGGGCATTGGTAAACGAAGCGTCCATATTGATGTATTGGAAGCTTTCGCTAAATAAGATCATGTCGTACTTTTTGTCGGTTACTACATCCTCGAATTTGCAGTTAAATATTGCGCTCTTGTCGCCGAGCAATTTTTTTGCATGTTCGGTAAGAATCGAGCCAGGAGAGACGCAGTCTACTTTATAGCCAGCATTGGAAAGTTCTAATGCAAAACGACCAGAGCCACAGCCTACGTCCAGTATTGTTTTTACAGAAGAGGGGATGTTTCCTTTTAGGAATTCGGCATAGTTTAGTTGAGCCTGAGAAAGATTTCTTACCTCTGTGGCGAGTCCGTTGGAGAAGTAGCCGTAATGGAGGTATTCAGTATCGAGGAAGTATCTGAATAGTATAAGTCCTACTTCAAGTCCTACTTCTTTGGAGTCTATTTTTCTATTTTTCTTGCTCATTTCTTTAATAAGATAGTAAACGGTTAAATTTATAGGGGATATTTAGTTGTTGTATGCAAAGATATTGCCTTAATGTTACAGTGCAAATTTTATAATTAAAGGAACGGTGTTAAATATTAGTTAAATTTAAGATTGTTTTTTTTAAAAAGGCTAGTATATAAGTAGTTTAATTTCAATATATTTATCTTTATTGAAATTAATGGTCATGAAGCGAAAAAGTATCCTTTTAGTACTCATTTTTTTGATTTCGTTGTTCTTCTTATCGGTGAGTGCACAGAAGAGGGGAGATAAAGGTAAGCCGAATGCTAATTTAATATTGGGGGATAAGCATTTTAGTAATCTTGAATACTATTTAGCAGGCAATGAATATGCCCGCGTTTTAAAAGTGGATTCCTCCAATGTATATGCTATGTTTCAGTTGGCGGAGTGTTACCGCTATTATTATAATTATAAAGAAGCAGAAATTTTTTATCATAAAGTAGCTACTCGATATAGAGGCGTGTACCCACTTGCCCGGTATTGGTACGCTACGATGCTGAAAGATAATGGCGATTACAAGAAAGCAATTGAGCACTTCGAACGTTATCGAAATGAAAACGAGGATACAAATTTGGAAACAGGCTTGTTTCGAGAACGTGCTGTTTATGAAATAAAAGGATGCTATTTAGCCATTGCACAAAATCGTAAACCTAAAAAAGAATATGCTTTCAGTTGTTTGCCTAGGCCTTTAAATAGTATAGATTCTGATTATTCACCCGTCATAGAGCGAAACGATACGTGTATTGCTATTACTACTTCCAGAAGAGGGTATTTGGGGATTCACGAAGACAATTCGTTGGGAGGCGCATTCAGCGATGTACATCGATTTAGTAAAAAAAATGATAGTATCTGGGAGCCCACAAAGCCGTTGCATAAGGATGATTTTGAGAAATTAAATTCTCCGTACAATGAGTGTTCCGGTTCGTTTACAAAAAATGAAAAAAAGTATTATTTTACACGTTGTGATGAAATTTTCATGGTCGATAATTATAAAGAAATCAACTGTGCGGTATATGTAAGCTATAATAAAGACGGTAAATGGGAAGCTCCAAAAAGATTGAATAATAATATCAATGCTCCCGAGCAGTGGAATAGTCAGCCAAGTGTATCTCCAGACGGAAATATTCTTTTTTTTGTATCGAAGCGGCCAGGAGGTTATGGAATGCAAGATATATGGTACAGTACGTGCAATAACGATGATCAATGGGGTGCACCTGTAAATTTGGGCGACCAAGTGAATACTTTATTTAACGATGTATCTCCTCGTTATTATGCAGAAGAGAAAGTGTTATTTTTCTCTTCCACGGGGCATGGGGGATTTGGAGCACTTGATATTTTTATGACAAGGGAAGATAATGGATTTGAGGAAAGTATTAATATCGGTTACCCATTCAATACAAATCGTGACGACTTTTATTTTGTAATGGGTGAGAAAAGGGGTTATGTGACCTCGAACCGAGAAGGAGGAATTGGGAATGATGATATTTATACGTTTGAATTTAAAAGTAGAAAGAGTCTTATTCGTCATGTAGAAGATTCTACGGCTATAGAGGAAGACGAAGAGCTGTTGGTTTTTGATAAGGAAAGTAGAGAAGAGCCTGTTTTGGATATTCCGATTAATAAATACAGTAATCAAAAATATGCGTTTATTAAAGGGGTTATTTTAGATAGTCTTGGCGATACTCCTGCTAAAAAGGTGGAGGTAAGAATTGTTGACGAATATGGTGATCCTATAGCAAAATCGACCACTTCAGAGGAAGGGGAATATAATTTTATAAATATTCCTACCAATAAGGAATATAAACTGGTACTTAGAAATGCTGATTTTAAACATAAAACCTATTCGATTCCTGTGCCCAAAATTGAGTATTCGGCAACAGTTATAGCACCTGAAATGGTTGAGAAGGAATTTGTGCCAGAAGCATTTATCTCAAGAGAATTTTTGGTGACCTCTATATCAAAAGATACCATGCGAAATAAGAAAGCGTTTTGTGTGAAAGGTTTTATCGTAGATTCTATTACGAACTCTCCCAGTTTAAATGGGCAAGTACAGTTGATAGATGAATTTGGGAACGTGGTCCAAGTGTCTAATTTGGATGGTGACGGAGGCTATAAGGTAGAAAGTGTCACGGATACCAAAGGGTACATTGTAGTGTATAAAATTACAACTAAGGCTTCGGATCGGTTCTTAACCACTTCCTATAAACTTACTTTTACAGAAAACACTCAGGTGCCCGAGACCACAAATGCACTTATTGCGATTATTGATAAATACACACTTCCTGATGCAAAAAGCATTGCGATAGAAGGGGTTATCCTGTTTGAGGCCACGCGCCAACCTGCATTCGACGCTACTATATTACTGGCAGGCGAAGATGGGCAAGCGCTTAAAACTTCAAAGACAGACCATAAAGGGTATTATAGGTTCAGTAATCTAGCGGAGGGTGTTACCTATAAGGTTATTTTACACCAAGGTAATTTGAAGGACAGTTCAGAGGAGCGCAAATATCTTGCAGAAAAGGTGCATGTAAAAGGTTCGGAATCGGCAGTTAAAAAGCAGTTTTTTGATAATGTATATTTTGATTTCAACCGTTATGAATTAAGGAGTGAAGCGAAAAAGGTATTGGACGATTTGATTGAGTATTGTTTAAGCGACTCCTTGGCTCAGATTGAAATTTATGCGAATACCGACAGTTATGGTTCTAGTCAGTACAATAAAATTTTAGCTGCTAAAAGAGGACAGACGGCTATGGATTATATGCTTTCGAGAGGCTTGAGTCAGTCTTCTATGGTGGTAACTTCTGTAGGGGAGGGAAGGGCGGTGGCGAGTAACGAAACGGAACTTGGACGACAATTAAACCGCAGAGTGGCATTTTACATTTTGGGTGCCGATACAATTGAAACGAATTCTATTACTAAAGTGATTGAAACAAATAAGACGCTGTACTCCTTGGCAAAAGAGTATAGGATGACGGTAGCTGAATTGAAAGCGCTGAACGGGTTAGTAGGAGACGAGTTGGTAGCATATACGCCTATAAGAGTAAAGCGTAGAGGAGTTGATAATGACATTCATGGCGTAGCAAAGGTGTTGGGTGGTAGTAAGGAAAAAGAGGCGCGAAAGCTTGAGGAAGAACTTCTTGCAAAAAACAAAGCGTTGAACCAGCATTTTGATTACAATAAGCCAGAATACAGGAAATATATAGACAGTATAGAAGTGGCCGCAAGCGCTTATACTGTTAGAGATTTAAGTGCTAATAACAGTTATTATAAGGCTCAGCCTACGAATACCATTGCTATGATTGCAAAATTGTATGGGGTGTCGCCAGAAAGTATAAAAGCATTGAATGTAATTTCGGCGGATACTTTTTTGGTGCGTCAAGAACTAAAAATTGACCTAAGTCAGCGAGACCCATTTGTGAAAGGCTATATAATAAACGAGGGCAATACCCTTGAAGGTATTGCCCTACGTTTTGAACTTTCAATAGAGGCTCTTATAGAGATTAATAATCTAGAAGGATATGCGCTTTCTAAGAATATGATTATTCGTTTTCAAAAAGAATAACGACTAGCCAATAGATATTCTTTTGAAATCTGTAACCGTAAGTCCTTTTTGAACACCTTCAAGAAGTTGTGCAATAGTCTTAGATCCGTCTTTTACAAACTCTTGGTTTAATAAAGTATTGTCTTTGTAGAATTTATTAAGTTTACCCAAAGCGATTTTTTCAAGCATTGCTTCTGGTTTTCCTTCCGCTCTAGCTTGTTCTTTACCAACTTCGATTTCTCTTTCTACAATTTTAGAATCTACACCGTCTTTGTCTACTGCTACAGGTTTCATGGCAGCAATTTGCATTGCTACATCTTTTCCTACTTCAGCAATATCGGCACTAGCAACACCTTTGAATACCACTAATACACCTAGTTTGCCATTAGAGTGTAGATATTGAATAACTTTTTCTCCTGTTACATTTTCGTAATTTTGGATTACGATTTTTTCTCCAATTTTACCTGTAAGGTCAATAATATTTTCACTCACGGTACGTCCATCTGCTAAAGACAATGCTAATAAAGCATCCGCATCAGCAGGATTTTTAGCGTCCGCTACTTCTAGTATTTGTAGCGCAAGGTTTTTGAATCCGTCTACTTTAGAAACAGGTTCTGTTTCGCAAGCTAACGCAAGTAATTTACCGTTTTTGCCATCTGCGCTTACTTTTATAAGTACAGCACCTTCTGCCGTTTTATTGTCGGCACGTGCTGCAGATACTTTTTGTCCTTTTTTTCTTAGAATATCTACGGCAGCTTCAAAATCGCCGTTGCCTTCGGTAAGTGCTTTTTTGCAGTCCATCATACCTGCGCCTGTCATAAGTCTCAGTTTATTTACGTCTGCAGCTGAAATTGTTACTTCCATGATAATTTTAATTTTATAGTTTTAATTTGATTTATAAAGTAAAAAAAAATTGAACATTGTATGGTTAAATTCAATGTTCAATTTTTAGTATTTTAACCGTTTAGATTTGTTGATTATTCAACTTCTGCTTTTGAATCAATCTCTCTCTTTTGGTCTAATTCGTCATTTGTATCTTTGTCGTCTTTTTCTTTCTTTCTTTCGATAAGGCCTTCTTCAATGGCTTGACCTAAAGCAGTACAGATTACAGAGATTGATTTAAATGCATCGTCATTTGCAGGGATTACAAACGCAACACCATCAGGATCAGAGTTTGTATCTACCATTGCAAAAACTGGTATATTTAATCTTTTAGCTTCTGCTATAGCGATATGTTCTTTCTTAACGTCCACTACAAAAAGAGCTGCAGGAAGTCTTGTAAGGTCAGCGATACCACCTAAAACTTTTTCAAGTTTAGCTTTCTCACGTGCCAACATTAATCTTTCTTTCTTATTGAAGTTCTTGAACGTATCGTCTTTTGTCATTTTGTCCAACGTAGACATTTTTTTCAAAGACTTTCTTACGGTACCGAAGTTGGTAAGCATACCACCTAACCATCTTTCGCATGCGTAAGGCATTTTCAATCGTTTAGCTTCAGTAGCTACGATTTCTTTTGCTTGTTTTTTTGTAGCTACGAACAAAATTTTTCTTCCAGAGCGTACTATGTTTTTCATAGCAGCAGAAGCATCTTCAAGACAAGCTTGAGTTTTGTTCAAATCTATAATATGGATACCGTTCTTCTCCATGAAGATATACGGAGCCATTTTAGGATTCCATTTCCTAGTTAAGTGACCGAAATGCACACCTGCATCCAGTAAATCTTTATATTCAACTTTTTTTGACATATACTTTGTGACTGTAAATAAATATAAATACTAACGTTTACTGAATTGGAATTTCTTACGAGCTTTCTTGCGTCCGAATTTCTTTCTTTCAACCATTCTTGGATCTCTTGTCATAAATCCTTCTTTTCTCAAAGCAGGCTTATTTTCAGCGTTGATTTCCACTAATGCTCTAGAAATAGCAAGTCTAAGCGCTTCCGCTTGTCCAGTAATACCACCACCAACGATGTTGGCTTGGATATCGTATTTACCAACTTCAGCTAATATAGCCAAGGGTTGATTAATAATAGTTTGAAGGATTTCAGAAGGAAAATATTCTTTCAGAGACCTGTCGTTTATTTTGAAATCACCATTGCCAGACTTCATATAGATTCTAGCTACCGATGTTTTTCTTCTACCTAATGCGTTGATTATTTCCATTAATCGGATTATTAAAATTTAACAACTTTTGGGTTTTGACCAGCATGTGGGTGCTCAACACCTGCGTATACATGAAGGTTTGTAAATAAAGTCCTGCCTAGTCTGCCTTTTGGTAACATACCAAATACAGCCCATTCAACTACTCTTTTTGGGTGTTTTGCCATTGTCTCTTTCGGAGTGGCAAAACGTTGACCACCGGTGTAACCCGTGTGCGTAGTGTATATTTTGTCGGTCAATTTCTTGCCCGTAAGTCTGATTTTTTCAGCGTTGATCACGATCACGTTGTCACCACAATCTACGAATGGAGTGAATCCAGGCTTATTTTTGCCTCTAATGATTTTGGCTATTTGACTTGCAAATCTACCAAGTACCTGACCTTCGGCGTCTATAACTACCCAGTCTTTCTTTACAGTGTCCTTGTTCAGGAATGTTGTTTTGTAACTAATGCTATCCATTTTATTGCTTTTCTGTTAATCTTATAAAGCATGCTATCCCTAAAAAGGGGAATGCAAAGGTAAAAGTTAAAATATCAAAAACCAACAATATGATAATTATTTTTTATGGTAGCACTTGCTGTGTATTAAGTTAAGTATCTTATTATGAGAGTATTTAATAATTAGTCGTAAATATTTTTTAAAAATAAAATTATTTATGGTCGCATAAATAATTAAAAAACTCCTTTAACGTGAAATCTTAAGAATTTTTTATGGGCTAAAATCGTGATTTTGTAGAATGGAATGCTTGGCGTTTGATTATATATGAAATTACAGAGAAAAATTTTATATAAGTGTTTCTTTATTATGTTGTTATTTATAATTTCATTACCGCACTACCTGCACCCACTCCTTATATTGACAATTTTCCAAGATAAGTAAATAGTAGTATAAGTCATTGTCTTGGGTTTGCCAATCCGTCCTCATAGATTCGCTCGCACTACAAGGCTCTAATACGCTATTGGAGAGGGTGACGGCGTAGACTAAAAATGTCAAATACGCGGCATGTTGGTAGTAATGGATGGAAACTTCTATACTATTTGAATCTTAGCAGAAATAGAGTAGCTTTACATACACGAATTTAGAACTTAAAATGAAGTTGCCACGTTATGAACTAAAGGCGGAAAAATCTTTAATGGTTTTTGAATTTACAAGCGAAGAGCCGAAAGGGCAAATCCCTAAACTGATTAAATTCAGTGAGACCACTTTGAAAGGATTTTACAACCTTGCCTTTGGTGACCAAAATATAGAAACTGGCGAGATTGATGATACAGTTGTTTCGAACAATGGCGATAGCGAACAAGTTTTAGCAACAATAGTATCAGCAGTCTATTCATTTACAGCATTAGAAAAAGAAGCTTGGGTTTATGCTACAGGTAGTACAAAGTCGAGAACTAGACTTTATAGAATGGGGATTACAAAATACTTTG
Organism: Cytophagales bacterium; assembly: GCA_043718845.1. GTDB lineage: Bacteria > Bacteroidota > Bacteroidia > Cytophagales > Cytophagaceae > JANYCO01. The sequence continues at coordinate 1,206 of JAYSUZ010000114.1, read as the reverse complement.
ACGAAGTCAAACAAGACTTTTTAGTATTTGGGTTACGAAATGGAGAGTGGGAAGATTTTACTAAAGAAATTGAGTATACAGCATTTGTGGTAAGACGAAAATAATATGTAAATATCCTAAACATGAAAACAATCAAAGAATTAAACGATAAAAAAAATCCAATTGTTCGCATAGATAATTCATTGGAAAAATACAAAAATATGCCTATTTTTCAAGACAAAGTGGATAAGGCAAACGAAGTATTGAGAACCGTTGGACTACCTAAATTAGCGGACAAATAAAATTAGAGCCATCGCTCTGATGGAATTGTACAATTCGTAGTATGTGATTCTTAGCCTTGTGGTTGAGCAGACGCTGCGAAGATTCAATTGATTTTTCATTACCGCACTACCTGCACCCACTCCTTATATTGACAATTTTCCAAGATAAGTAAATGATAATGTAAGCTTTCCTATGAAGGAGTATATTTATTATTTAGATCCGTTTTCTTATTCTTCCTAGTTTGGCTGAATTTAGGATGGGTGTATTAATATGCTATTGTATTTTAGCGATAGGAGTGATTTCTATCACTCCTATCGCTAGTGTGGGTCATAGTTAGCTAGTATTTAACATGGGATATTTGTAGTACACTTATTAAAAGAAATTGTATGAAAACACCAAAGGAATATATTGCTACAGCACATTCGGAGGATATTCAGTGGAAGAAGGATCTTGCGTTCTATAAAGAAGAAATTGCTATTTTTAAAAGTAGATTAGATGAGGTTGCTTCTAAAAATTCTTCTAAAGATATTAAGCTTCTCGTTTCGCATTTTGAGAATCAGTTTACGATTAATTTAAGCGTTATTGATGAGATTAATCATTTTATTAACTTGAAAGAAGATAAGATAGCCGCCGATATAAAGGAGAATTCAGTAGCTTTTGAGCATAGGTCAATTAGCTATATGTCAGAAATTAAAGGCCAAATGGAGGTTTTCGCTAGGTTGTATGGCTCTCTTAAGAAAGAATTTAATCTATTTCTGAGTCAAGTTTTGTAGTTTTGAAGAGCTTAAATGCAAAAGCGCCTAGCTACATAATAGTACTTAGGCGCTTTTGCGCTATTTATAATAATAATAGCGGTGGACTATTGAAGCTTGTTGGCTATTTTGTCGTATTCTAATTTTGCAGAGATGTAGTCGTATAAAGCATTGAAGCAAGCGATTTGTGTAT
>JAYSUZ010000113.1:0-1869 GCA_043718845.1 Cytophagales bacterium | reverse complement strand
AAAAATCTACCCTATACTGCCTATTATATATCGAAATTATTATATTTGTAGAAAGCAGGATAAAAACCATTTTTCAGTTTAATACAGTTTATTTACCTCTATGAGCGAAAAAGAATTTAAAAAATATTTAAAGCAAATAGACGCTTACAAAAAGACGATATTATCTTCTGCAAAAAGATCGGAGAAGTTTTTGAAAGATATTGGCATTTTTGAAAAAAAAACTACAAAAAAAATCTAACTACTATTTTTTATGGATTCAAATAGACCTGGGCTAGTCCTTGGTTTTCACGGATGCGATAAGTCGTTCAGAGACAAAATCGTTTCTACAAACAAATTCAACTACTCCAAAAGTGGCAAAGATTATGAATGGCTCGGAAACGGCTTTTATTTCTGGGAAAATTCCTATGAAAGAGCTTTAGAATGGGCAGAAGAAAGGAAGTTGAATTCACCTAAAGGTTCTAAAAATGTCATAGAAAACCCCTCAGTTCTTGGTGCCGTTATTGATTTAGGTTACTGCCTTGATTTAATTGAAGCCAAACACTTAGCGACCCTAAAAGAATTCTACGATTTACTTATCCAATCCAGTAAAATATCAGGCAATGTAATGCCGACAAACAGCAAAGCCCTTAAAACACAGTCAGACTTAGTAATACGAAAACTCGATTATGCTGTCATAGAATCTATACACACTTTCAATAAAGATGAAAAAAACAGAGCCTTTGACTCTGTAAGGGCTACCTTTTTTGAGGGAGAAGATTTATATCCATTGGCCGGATTTAAGGAGAAAAATCACATACAACTTTGCATAAGAAACTCATCCTGTATAAAAGGCTTCTTTCTACCTAGAAACGAAAACGAACAATGGGATTTATAACACCTTATCCAAATTCAAATTTGCATCCTAAATCTATTTCCCCTACCTTTACCCCATGCAAACCAATACCGCATATATCATTTTTACACCCAATATCCCTACTCCCTTAGGGGTTAGGTAATATTTTGGGCTATTTGCCCATTTCCCCTTCATATATTATACCTTAATTATTAGCCAATTTCCCATACTTTACCTAATTTCAAACTCCGTTTGGATATTACTTAAAAATTGAAAATTAATAGCTAAAAATAAGGTAATTAGCAGGACATAAGAATAAAAAAAAGGCAAAGTTTAAGATTTAAACCTTAAACTTTAAACTTTAAACTTTAAAAACATGGTTGATTTAAAAACATTACAACAAGACGCATTAGAATTGCTTAAAAATTTAATTCGTACAGAATCACTAAGCAAACAAGAAGATAAAACAGCAGAAATTTTGAATACCTTTTTCGTTCAAAATGGCATGGAAACCAAACGCCTAAAAAATAACGTTTGGTCGTTTAATAAACATTACGACGCCAACAAACCTACTATCCTACTCAATTCACACCACGATACTGTAAAGCCAAATCCTGGCTACACCAACGATCCATTTGATCCATTTACTAAAGAAGCAAAACTTTACGGTCTCGGTTCCAACGATGCTGGTGGTTGCCTAGTGTCCTTGATTGCTACCTTCCGTCATTTCTACGACAAGCAGAATATGAAGTACAATATTTGTATCGCCGCTACAGCCGAAGAAGAAATTTCGGGTTTCGATGGACTAGAATTAGTATATCCAGAATTGGGCAAAATAGATTTCGCCATCGTAGGCGAACCTACGTTGATGGATATCGCCGTAGCAGAGAAAGGTCTTATGGTAATCGACTGTGTGGCAAAAGGCAAAGCGGGACATGCAGCAAGAGAAGAAGGAGACAACGCTATCTACAAAGCAATAAAAGATATCGAGTGGATTAAAAATCATAAATTCGAAAAAGTATCCCCTAATCTAGGGC
>JAYSUZ010000112.1:0-1877 GCA_043718845.1 Cytophagales bacterium | reverse complement strand
GTTGTACAGGTTCCTGATTCCTCTTGCGGCAGTAGGCTTTATTATTTATTTTGCCGTTCGATTTTTGCAGTTGGGCAACCGTCCGAATCCAATCCCTGACGGTGCTTTTTCGAATGTCACAAAAATTTGGGCTGAATGGAAGCAGATGGCTCGAAAGTTTTTTAGGACAATAGCGCTTATAAGTATATCGGTGGTCATAGTGGCCGTTGTGGTTATTTTAGGGTATGGTCAGTATGCGAAAGTTGGGAAAGCTAAAGACGAGCTGGCGACTATTGCTCATGCGTTGGAAAAATACAAAAGCGATACAGGGCTCTACCCCAAAGGTCTTGCCGAATTGATAGGCAATGATCCTTTGAAAAGAGAATGGTTTCAAGACGTTTGGGACAATGAGGTGTATTATAAGGTTACGAATGCAGGCTTAGGCTATACACTAACCTCGCTAGGAGGAGATGGGATAAAGGGAACGGAAGACGACCTCGTGCTGGAGAAGTGATAATTATACAACTTTTTTTAGAATTATATAACGCAATTACATATTGTATAATTATATTTGTATAAAATTATACTAAAATAATAAAAAATTAAATTAATTTATAAGAAATTATGAAAAAAACGGGTTATTTTCTAGTGCTGTTATTAGTCGCATCGTTAATTAGTTATGAATCCTTTGCACAAGGAGACGCAATTACAAAAGGAGATGTTATTGTAGACTTAGGAGTAGGGTTTGTTGGGGGTGTAAATACCTCGTATCATGGGAGTACAACAAATTGGAGTTCGAATAATTCTACCAATAAAATACAATTGCCAACGTTGTCTGTTTCTGTCCAAAAAGCCTTTTGGAACGACATCACGATAGGAGGGCAAGTAGCGTTTAACATCTACGGCAGCGAGTATGACTTGAAAAAGAATGACGGTTACTACCAACATTCAAAATATTCTCAATCCAATGTTTATATATTGGGAAGAGGAGAGTATCACTTCAACCGTCTTATAGATTGGGATTCAAAATATGATTTATATGCGGGTGTTTTGGCAGGTACTAGGATTACAAGTGCTCATGAATCGGACGTTTATGACGGTTGGGGTACAGCAGGGCAACCAGGCGTCTATAGAAACGACTACGACAATGCATCTTATTTAGATATTGGACCAAGTGTTAGTTTAATGGGAGGGTTTCGTTACTTCTTTAAGAAAAATATGGCTGTTTATGGAGAAGTTGGGTATGGCATTACCGCGCTTCGTGTAGGCTTGGCTTGGAAATTATAATTGTAAAGAGGCTTAAAATAGAGGTACTTTTGGAGTGTAATAATCGTTGTAATATATTTAATATAAATACATTACAACGATTATTTTGTTTTTAGAAACCGTAGTTATTCTTAATTATGGCCGCATTTTTAAAGAACAATTATCTATTTTTATATCCTATAAAACTAAAAATAGGTCAATAAATGAAGCCAAGGATAAAATTAAGAGGAGCGGAATACATCGTAAAGATCATAGAACTATTGGGCGCACGCGATCTTTTTGCGTATCCAGGTGGTGCTATACTTCCTATCTACGATGCGTTAGCATTTAGTAATCTTAATAGTATTTTGGTGCGGCACGAACAAGCGGCAGCCTTTGCCGCCAATGGTTATGGTCGTATCTCGGGCGAGCCCGGTTTTTGTTTGGCTACGTCAGGGCCTGGCGCTACCAATTTAGTAACAGGTATTGCGGATGCTTACGCCGACTCTATCCCTATGATTGCGATTACAGGACAAGTAAAATTAGAGTTGATAGGTACAGACGCATTTCAAGAAACAGATATTACAGGAATTTGTATTCCGATTACTAAAAAAACATATTTGATAACAAGACTAGAAGATTCTGAAAAAATC
>JAYSUZ010000111.1:0-9394 GCA_043718845.1 Cytophagales bacterium | reverse complement strand
TAGGTCTATCAAGGTCGTTGTGCAAGCGAAGGCTTTAAACCGCCTCTCGGTGCTGAATTAGTAATAATTTGGTATTGAACGGAAAGAGGAAAAGGCTGTCTAGAACAGTCAGATAAGAATAAGAGAGGGGAATGTAAATGAACCATTGAAGAGGTTACGATATCGCTCTATATGTTTTCAAAAGATTGGCTTTTAGGCGAATCATCGAAGGTTAAGTAGATACTTGCTTACTGGCTATAAGACAAGCAGGAAATAGTTCTTATTTGCATAGCATTGGTGTCTCACCAGCCACGGCCTACCTTGCAACACGAATTGTATTGCCTACTTCAATTTACCTGATTGCGTATTCTAATTACTATCGAAACTTAGGATTGCTACTCCTTCCCGAAGGGGCTGGCTCTAGTGCTACTTCATCTATATAATAATAAGCGGCACACTCATTATTCTTACACGTTAACGCTGGGGTTTTTATCTTTTTCTTAAACTCTTTCTCCGTCATACTCCCGCTGAAAGAACCGATAATCATGTATTCCTCGCCACCACTGGCGGTATAGTCTGCCTCTATCTTTGCCCATTTACGCTCGCTTAGCGCAACGGCATTTCTAATAACCACCAAGTGTCGTGCTGTCAATAACAGTTCTGGAGCGTTTGCCATAATGCCGTTTGGCATTACAGAAAACCCAACAGAGATATTGTCGGAGGTATATTCTGCACTGTCGGACAGGCTAATGTAGAAACTGATTTTATAGTTCATTCCTTTTTCCAAAGGCGCTAGAAGACTATTTTGAAGGTACTCTCGTACAGCATAGTTCTTCTTAAAATACAGTGCCAATCCAGCATAAGCATCGCCGGATACAGGGCTTCTACTTCCTTCCGAATTGATAGGTACTCCTATTTCGACACCCGCAAATTTCCCTTTGGGGTAACAGGTATGAAAATAATCAGGCGTAGAGCCAGGAGCGGTAGTACTCCATGATCGACATCTTCTTATGTCGCCATTCCGCTCAGGGCATCCGTTATTTTCTTCAAAACTTGGATTGCTCACAAGGTTTTGAGCGCTCGTTGTGCTATGAAACACAACGAGCAACAAAATATAATACAGCAGCCCTTTCATTTATGTGGTTAACGATTCTCTTTATAAAAATTAATCAAACCATTTGTAGACGTATCGTGCGAAGTCACAACGACGTCTTCTATTAATTCTCCAAGAATTTTCTTTGCCAATTGTTTGCCCAATTCAACACCCCACTGATCAAAAGAATTTACATTCCAAATCACTCCTTGTGTGAAAATCTTGTGCTCGTATAGCGCTATTAGTGAACCCAAAACTTTTGGCGTCAATTTTTTAAACATAATAGAATTGGTAGGACGATTGCCTGTAAAAACTTTATGAGGCAATAGATTTTCTAATGCAGCCCCCGTCAATCCTTCTTTTTCCAACTCTGCTCTTGCTTCGTCAGCAGTCTTCCCTTTCATCAATGCTTCTGTTTGCGCAAAGAAATTTGCAAGTAATTTTACATGATGATCGCCTATTGGGTTCTGTGAAACAACAGGTGCGAGAAAGTCGCAAGGAACAATTTTTGTGCCTTGATGAATTAGCTGATAGAAAGCATGCTGCCCATTAGTGCCGGGCTCTCCCCAAATAATAGGTCCTGTAGAATAATCGTCTATTACTTCTCCTTGTTTCGTTACCCCTTTGCCATTACTTTCCATATCGCCTTGTTGGAAATAGGCAGGAAAGCGGTGCATATATTGATCGTACGGCAATATAGCGTGTGTCTCTGCATCAAAGAAATTATTGTACCATACCCCTAAAACAGCAAGTAGCACCGGCATGTTTTGTTCAAAAGGCATTGTCCTGAAATGTTCGTCCATTTCATAAGCACCCGAAAGAAGTTCGTCGTAATTTTCATACCCAATATTAACGGCAATAGAAAGACCGATAGCCGACCAAAGCGAATACCTGCCGCCTACCCAGTCCCAAAATTCAAACATATTGTTGGTATCTATTCCAAAAGCTTCTACTGCTGGAGCATTTGTAGAAAGGGCTACAAAGTGTTTGGCTACATGTGCCTTGTCGTGTGCTTTTTCTAAAAACCAATCTCTGGCAGATTCTGCATTGGTTATCGTTTCCTGAGTAGTAAAGGTTTTGGATGCGATAATGAATAACGTAGTTTCAGGATTCAAGGTACGCAGTGTTTCCACTACATGTGTACCGTCTACATTGGATATAAAATGTACGTTAGGGCCATTTTTGCTGTACGGCTTCAGTGCCTCCGTTACCATATAAGGCCCCAAGTCAGATCCGCCGATACCTATATTTACTACATCTGTGATTGCTTTTCCTGTATAGCCTTTCCATTCGCCGCTTCGAAGTAGATCGCAGAAGCCTTTCATTTTTTCCAATACTGGACGAATTTTTAACATCACGTCTTCGCCGTCTACTGTGATATGGGATTCGGAACGGTTGCGCAACGCCGTATGGAGCACAGCTCTATCTTCGGTATTGTTGATCTTTGCACCGCTAAACATATTACCAATGGCTGCTTTTAAACCTGCTTCTTCTGCAAGTGAAAGGAGCAACTGTATGGTTTCCTCGTTAATTCTATTTTTAGAATAATCGAGGAGTATATCGTTAAATTGGAGCGAAAATTTAGTAAAACGATTGTGGTCTTCCGCAAACATATCTTTCATTTGTTGAGAAGACATGTAGTGGTAATGCTCTTTTAAACGGTTCCAGGAATTGAGTTGTGTTGGTTTTGACATCGTAGATAGTGTTTTTTTCTGTGGGCAAAGATAAAATAGAATGGTTATAATGAAAAGGTTATTTTAGAGAGAAGGGGTATTCTTGCTTGTTCGTGTTTTCATCACTTGCCAGCCGATGCCGATAAACATCCCAATGACGCCTCCTACATACGTGTAGTTATTCATACTCAATACTTTATTGAACGCAGCTTTGTTTACTACATTTATTTCAATCGCTGTTTCTATAGTAGGTTTGGAAAATACTAGGGCTATTAGTAGAAAGGCCATGCTCGTTGCTACTACAATCGCAAAACTCTGAAGGGTAACAAAAAACATTTTTTTGTTACTGCTGTGTAGCAAGCCCACTAGAGAAAGCAATATACCGATTACTAGCCCCACTTTCCAGGTGTAATAAATGCCTATTTTGGCTACTTCCCAGCGTTCGTTTATATCCCCTTCGATACCAAATTTCAAAAACCGCATCTTGGTAAAAAATTCATTACTTATAGTATACGTGAGTTGTTCATAAACTGCACCGTAAAACGCACCAAGAGCCGTTGCCAGCAGTATTAATAAAATAAAAATAAATATTCTCACAAGTAAATTACAGTTTGATAACGTTACATATTTAGACTTTTAAATATAAATATTAATTTATCATATAACAATATGTATATTAGTGTGCATTTTATAGAAAAAACATGAAAATTCGAATATTCTTCTTTGTACTGCTATCCTTCATAGGCAATATAAAGAGTTTTGCCCAAATAAATACGCCCAGCACGTGCAAAGTTCCTTTTGGTATTCTTGCGCAATCGTCTGGAATACCTTATATGTATGGATTAATTCCTAGTACACTGCCTGCTGGTACGTACAAATATTTATCTACGACACAGTGTGGAAAATCACAAGATGCTTATACTGCCTATATAGGTTGGAAAGAGCGTTTTATAGAAGATTGTGGAGGAGGGGCTATCCGAGTAAAATTTGACGATCCCACCAAAACAGTATCGGAGGGGATTGCTTATGGAATGCTACTTTCTGCCTATGCCGCAGACAAAGTGCTTTTTGATGGTTTATACAACTATTATAAAGCGAATTCTAATGCTAATGGTGTGATGAACTGGCGCCGCATAGGATGCACAAACACTGGCGACTACGGAGGCGCTACCGATGCAGAATTAGATGCAGCAATGGCATTAATTATTGCAGAAAATCAGTGGCCAACTATTAATACCCCATACGATTATACCCTAGAGGCCACCGCACTTATTAACGCTATTAAAACAAAAGAAATTCATCCCACTTCCTTCCAAACCATAAATGGCGACGGCTGGGGTTTTGGAGACCCTTGTAGAAACCCAAGCTATTTTTCCCCCGCTTATTATCGTGCATTTGCCAAACAAGTACCCGAAGACAGCGCCTACTGGGCTGTTTCGGTAGCCAACGCTTCTTATACTTTTCTCAATAAAAATGCAAATGCCACCTCAGGGCTAGTCGGAAATTGGGCGGACCCTGCAGGAAATTCCAACGGCTGCAACGGCCCGAATGAATATGGCTACGATGCCTGTCGCTATCCATGGCGGATGGCTACTGACGTGCTGTGGCACAACGATAGCAATGCCAAAAATTTGCTCACAAAAACAACCAATTGGCTGAAAAATTCAAGCGCTACCTGCAAAGGCCCTATAGCACAAAACGCTACAAGCCCCTCCAGCGGCTCTTACCACAATGCACTCTTTACCTCTACCTATGCCGTAGCTACTATGGGTGGCGGAGACCAAGCCTTGCTTGATAAATTTTATACCGAAACGGTAAAACTTACAGACGCTGGCTATTTTGGGAATACCATTCGCACGATTATGTTATTTATGCTCAGCGGAAATTTTTGGGAGCCTAATCCTAAAATATCGTATGTAGAATTGACAAGTTTTACGGCCACTGAAGTAAGCGCAGGCAAGGTAGCCGTGCAGTTTACAAGTAGTGTAGAGTTGGGAAATGTTCATTATAACTTATATGTATCCAACGACCAAGTTACGTATACGTTAGTAACAAAGCTTCCAGGGCTCACAAATAGTTCGACTCCCGTTGGCTATGCCTATAACGAAGAGCGGTACATCAACGAAGTAATATATTACAAACTTACGTATACCGATATTTTTGGACGAGAAATTGAACTAAAAACGGCGGTACAGTATAGAGAGGATATAATTGCAGCAACACTCTCGCCAAATCCTTATACAGACGAGCAAACCATCTATCTTTCCACCCCCGACAATACTCCTGTACATGCCAGAATTGTCGACATGAAGGGAAAGACGATACTAGACAAAAAAGATTTTCCCGTAAATGAGGAGTATAAGCACCAATTAGACCTTGCAGACGGAATGTATCTTTTTATGGTACAGTACGGCAAAAAAAGTTATTCGTTTAAAATACAAAAACGTTAATCCGACTACCTCTATTGCCTAATATAAGACAAGCGAAATAGTCGGCGCAACGTAATTTACGGCTATTTTATGTACCTAAAGTCGTGCCCTGTGGGCAGGTGCAATAAGAACTCATACATTAATGTAATAATACTGTCGACATCTTTTTTATGCACCATCTCAACGGTGGTATGCATGTATTTTAAAGGAAGGGAAATAAGTGCCGAAGCTACGCCTGCATTGGAATAGGCGAAGGCATCGGTGTCTGTACCGGTGGCTCTATATGCCGAAGCGCGCTGAAAGGCGATTTCGTTTTTATTTGCAACATCTATAACCATGTTTAAGAGGTTGTTTTGTACCGCAGGGCCATAAGTAAGTACAGGCCCTTTTCCACAAGATAAATCACCACTCGTTTTTTTGTCGTACATAGGAGATTGGGTGTCGTGGCAAACGTCGGTTACGATGGCTACGTCTGGTTTTATTCTATGGGCTATCATTTCTGCGCCACGCAATCCTATTTCCTCTTGTACTGCGTTTACAATATACAATCCAAAAGGAAGTTTGATGTTATTTTCTTTTAGTTTTCGTGCTACCTCTGCTATCATGTAGCCGCCTATTCTATTGTCGAGTGCTCTACCCAAATAAAAACGGTCGTTGAGCGTAATAAATTCATCTTCAAAGGTGGCTACACTTCCTACGTGTACGCCAAGGGCTTCTACTTCTTCTTTTGTTTCACAACCCAAGTCTAGAAAAATATTTTTCATAGTAGGGGGCTTGTCGTTTTCGTTGTCGCGCACATGAATGGCAGGCCAGCCAAAAACACCTTTTACAATCCCTTTTGCCGTATGAATATTTACACGCATAGAAGGCGCAATAGCATGGTCGGATCCGCCATTCTTTTTAAGATAAATATAGCCGTCTTTGGTGATGTAATTTACAAACCAAGAAATCTCATCGGCATGGGCTTCGATTACTACTTTGTACGACGCCTCCGGATTGATAACGCCAACCACGTTGCCGTAAGTATCCGTAATATATTCGTCAATAAAAGGACGAATATAATCCAGCCACATTTTCTGGCCTGAAGTCTCAAAGCCTGTTGGAGCAGCATTGTTGATGTACTGCTCTAAAAATTTTAAACTCTCTACACTCATTGGTTTACTATTTATTTTGGTTTAAAAACATTTTTCAAATATAGAAGTTGGGCAATAGAATTCAAACTCTTTTTTACAGCGGGATGTTTCCATGTTTTTTCCGAGGCAATTTCACTACCTTATTTTTAAGCATTTCAAAGGCCAAAATTAATTTTCTACGTGTTTCTGAAGGAAGTATCACTTCGTCTATATAGCCCATTCCTGCGGCTATGTATGGGTTAGCAAATTTCTCGGTATAGTCGTCTATCTTTTCTTGCAGCTTTTCTTGAGGGTTGCTGGCCTCTGCAATTTCTTTTTTGAAAATAATTTCTGCCGCTCCTTTTGCTCCCATTACCGCAATCTCTGCCGAAGGCCAAGCATAATTCATGTCCGCGCCTATATGTTTGGAATTCATCACGTCATAAGCACCACCGTACGCTTTTCGAGTAATAACGGTAATACGTGGCACCGTAGCTTCTGAGAAGGCAAACAATAATTTTGCCCCGTTAGAAATAATTCCGTTCCACTCTTGCTGAGTACCAGGCAAAAACCCCGGTACGTCTACCAATACGAGTAAAGGGATATTGAAGCAATCGCAGAAACGAACAAAACGGGCGGCTTTTGTGCTTGAATTTATATCCAACACTCCAGCCAAAACAGCGGGCTGATTGGCTACGATGCCTATACTTTTGCCGGCAAGGCGCCCAAAACCCACTACTATATTCTCTGCATAGTTTTTATGTACTTCAAAAAAAGAGTCTGTATCTACAACGCCATTTATTACTTCCCGCATATCATAAGGCTGATTGGGGTTTTCGGGTAACACCTTATCCAACGCAGGTGCCAGCTCGTTGGAGGTTGTTTCATACGTATAGCGGGGCGCTTCCTCTTCACAATTTTGAGGGATATAACTCAATAATTTTTTGATATGCTGAATACACGCTACATCGTTGCTACAAGAGAAATGCGTTACGCCACTCTTCGTACTGTGTACGTCTGCACCACCCAGCTCCTCTAACGTTACCGTTTCGTGGGTGACTGTTTTTACTACATTGGGCCCCGTTACGAACATATAGGAAGTAGCTTCTACCATCAACACAAAGTCCGTTAGCGCCGGCGAATAAACGGCACCACCTGCGCAGGGCCCCATGATAGCAGAAATCTGTGGTACTACCCCTGAGGCTAAAGTATTGCGGTAGAAAATATCGGCATACCCACCCAGCGATACCACCCCTTCTTGGATTCGCGCGCCACCAGAGTCGTTGAGACCGATGAGCGGTACACCGTTCTGCATGGCTAAGTCCATCAGTTTGCAAATTTTTGCTGCATGTGCTTCTGATAAAGAACCGCCAAATACCGTAAAATCTTGTGAATAAACATAAATCAACCGCCCTTCCACCCTTCCAAATCCGGTGATTACGCCATCGCCCAAAATCTCTTCTGCCCCTGTGCTAAAGTCGGTAGAACGGGAGCGTACAAATTTACCCAGCTCTTCAAAAGAACCTTCATCCACCAATAATTCTATCCGCTCACGGGCAGTAAGTTTCCCTTTTTTATGTTGTGCGTCTTGTTTGTCTTTTCCTCCACCCAAAAGCGCTTGGGCATTTTTTTCGCGGAGGAGGGTGTATTTCAAATTCGTTGGGTTCATAGGGTATTAAAATTACTTCATTAAGGTACTGGATTTTTTTTACAATTCCGTATATTTCGAAATCTATGAAACCTGAACGCATTGCCATAATCGATCTTGGCACCAATACTTTCCATCTTCTGATAGCAGATACGGACGGCACAGCGATACAACCTGTTTATGCTGAAAAAGTTCCAGTACGGATAGGAGAAGGAGGCATCAATCTTGGCTTTATATCCGAAGAGGCATGCGAACGGGCATTACGTGCTATGAAGGCATTTAAAGCGAAAATAGAAGCCTTTGAAACCTCAGAAACTTACGCTACCGCTACGAGTGCTTTTCGAAATGCCCAAAATGGGGTAGCTCTTGCCAAAACTATAGAGGAAGCTACCGGCATTGCAATTACAATTATCTCTGGCAATCGTGAGGCGGAGTTGATTTACTTTGGCGTAAAAGAAGCGCTCCAGCTGGGCGAAGAAAAAGCGCTGATTGTGGATATAGGAGGGGGAAGTGTAGAATTTATTATCGCCAACGAACATACGCTATTTTGGAAAGAGAGTTTTGAAATAGGTGGACAGCGGTTGATGGATTTGTTTCAAAAATCCGACCCTATTGCCCCAGACGAAATCGCGGCACTGCGCTGCTACTTGGACGAAAAACTCGAGCGTCTTGGCGCTGCGCTGCTCCAATTTCCTACGTCTACGCTTATAGGCGCTTCAGGCTCCTTCGACACCCTTAGTGAGCTAGATTTAAGAAAAAAAGGCCACTCTTTTTCTATTGAAACAAAACAAGAATACGAACTTCTGTTGCTTGATTTTCAATCTATTTACAGCGAAATTATAAACAGAGACAAAGCCGCTCGGATGGAACTGCCGGGCATGATTGCTTTGCGTGTTGACATGATTGTGGTGGCGGCAATTCTTATCCGTTTTATAGTAGAAAAACACCAAATGGAAAGGCTTCGCATTTCTACCTATGCGCTCAAAGAAGGGGTCTTGAGTAGAATCGTAAGAGGAGAAACAATCTTATGATTTTAAGAGTGCAAACTCTTTGGCAAAATAGGTCAATATCACTTTTGCGCCGGCTCTTTTTATACAGGTAAGGCTTTCTACCATTGCTTTCTCTCCATCTATCCAGCCTTTTTCTGCGGCTGCTTTTACCATCGCATATTCGCCACTTACATTGTAGGCCGCTATAGGGATTTCAAAATTATCGTAGAGGAGTTTCACTACATCAAGATACGCCAAAGCCGGTTTTACCATCAGGAAGTCGGCTCCTTCTATAAAGTCTAACTCTGCTTCTAGCAGCGCCTCCGCTTGGTTGGCGGGATCCATTTGATAGGTCTTCTTATCGCCTGCTTTCGGAGCCGAATTTAATGCATCACGGAAAGGGCCGTAGAAAGCACTTGCATACTTGGCGGTATAAGCCATGATAGAAGTTTTTTCGAAACCTGCTTCGTC
>JAYSUZ010000012.1:0-4804 GCA_043718845.1 Cytophagales bacterium | reverse complement strand
AGGTTTTGTAGGTATGAAAATAGCTACCAAAGCCAACGTACGCACGGCACAGGCAGCACGTACAAGTTTAAGCAAAGCCTTGTCTGTTTCTTTTACCGGTGGTAGTGTTATGGGTATGGGCGTAGCAGGTTTGGCGGTACTGGGTTTGGGTGGATTGTATATAATTTTAAAAATGGTTTTTGCAAATGGTGCTGCGGTTGACAGTGTAGAAATGGAGCGCACAATTGAAATATTAACGGGCTTTTCTTTAGGTGCTGAATCTATTGCATTGTTTGCCCGTGTGGGTGGTGGTATTTATACAAAAGCTGCTGATGTTGGCGCTGACTTAGTAGGTAAAGTAGAAGCAGGTATTCCTGAAGATGATCCAAGAAACCCTGCTACCATTGCAGATAACGTTGGTGACAACGTAGGTGACGTTGCCGGTATGGGCGCTGACCTTTTCGGTTCTTATGTAGCTACTGTTCTTGCTACTATGGTACTTGGACGTGAAACGATTTCTATAGGTGGAGATAATTTTGGTGGTCTTGCTCCAATTCTTCTTCCAATGATGATTGCAGGTGTAGGTATTATATTGTCTATCATCGCTACGTTCTTTGTAAGAATAGGCGACAACGCGGGCCTTAATCCTGCTAAAGTGCAGAACGCGCTTAATATGGGTAACTACGGTTCTATCGTACTTACCGCTTTTGCATGTCTGGGGTTAGTATTTTGGATATTACCAGATACAATGTCTTTAAGAGGAAATGAATTTACAAGTGTTGGTGTATACGGTGCTATTATCGTAGGGCTTGTAGTAGGTACATTGATGAGTATCATCACAGAATACTATACGGCTATGGGCAAAAAGCCTGTGAAATCAATTATCCAACAATCGGCTACAGGACATGCTACCAATATTATTGGCGGTCTTTCTGTAGGTATGGAATCTACGATGCTTCCTACAATTGTATTGGCTGGCGGTATTTATGGTTCTTATGCTTGCGCAGGTCTATATGGTGTAGCAATCGCTGCGGCAGGTATGATGGCTACTACGGCGATGCAATTGGCTATTGATGCTTTTGGTCCTATTGCGGACAACGCAGGTGGTATTGCTGAAATGAGTGAACTACCACCAGATGTTCGTGAGAAAACAGATATTTTGGATGCCGTTGGGAATACAACTGCTGCAACAGGTAAAGGCTTCGCAATCGCTTCTGCTGCTTTAACTTCTCTTGCTTTATTTGCCGCATTCGTTGGTATTGCCGGTATTACTGGAATTGATATTTACAAAGCAAATGTACTTGCTGCGCTTTTCATAGGTGGTATGATTCCATTTATATTCTCTTCGCTTGCTATTGCTGCCGTTGGACGCGCTGCTATGGCAATGGTGGAAGAAGTAAGACGACAATTTAGAGAAATTCCAGGCATCATGGAAGGTACTGGGAAACCAGAATACGATAAATGTGTGGCTATTTCTACACAAGCTTCCTTACGTGAAATGATGTTACCAGGCGCTATCGCTATTTTAGCTCCCGTTATCATGGGCTTTATCTTCGGTGCTGAGGCATTGGGTGGTATGTTGGCTGGCGCTACGGTTTCAGGTGTATTGATGGGTATCTTTCAAAACAACGCTGGTGGCGCTTGGGACAATGCTAAAAAGTCCTTTGAAAAAGGAGTAGAGATTGTAGTGAACGGTAAAAAAGAAATGTTCTACAAAAAATCGGAACCACACAAAGCTTCTGTAACAGGAGATACTGTGGGAGACCCGTTCAAAGATACTTCTGGCCCATCAATGAATATTCTTATTAAACTGATGTCTATTGTGGCCTTGGTTATGGCGCCAACATTAAGATCTATGGATGCTAGCAGTGCAGAGACAAGCATGAAATGTGAAATGAAATGCACTCCTAAAGAGGTGTCTGCTAAATGCTGCAAAAACACAGTGGCAAAAGATTCTGTGAACTATTAATACTATAGCTATTGTTGTGAAGGGTTTTTACCGAAGCAATATATAACTAATAAAAGAGGCTTTTGATTGTTTTTAAAACTGTCAGAAGCCTCTTTCTAATTATAAGCGGCACTGAAATCGTTTAATTATATACTTCTGAAAATCATGGCTCCGAAATATTTCCCTGATATTACTTCCCCGCAAGCACAAAAATTTATTCAAGAGAATCTTCATGTGCCTATAGAAGAGTTGCTTTTGAGCGGTAAGAAATATCCAGGTTTAACTATTCCATTGTTAATTGCTCAAATAGACGGAAGAAATAAAGCAAAGAAAAAATTGCCTACATGGTTTCAAACTGAAGGGATAATTTATCCTGTAAAACTTTCTATGGAGCAATGTTCTTCGGAGAGTACGGCTGCCTATAAAGCCACACTTCTAAAAGGAAGTACGTTAGTAGATTTGACGGGAGGTTTTGGGGTGGATAGTGCCGCTTTTTCAGAAACGATGGAAAAGGTAATTTATGTGGAAAGGAATACGGAATTGTCGGAAATCGCAGCACATAATTTTAGCGTGCTAAAAAGAGATAATATAGAAGTACTAAATAACACCTCCGAATCCTTTATTTTCAACGCTACTTATACCGTGGACGCTATCTATATAGACCCTGCACGTAGAAAGGAAGGAGGGAAAGTATTTCGTTTCGCCGACTGTGAGCCGGATATTCTAGCGTTGCAGCAGGATTTATTTAAAAAAACCACTACGATTTTAATAAAAACTTCGCCGCTCTTAGATATAGATCAAGCGGTGAAAGAGCTTGGGTATGTAAAAGAAGTACATGTTTTGGCGGTGGACAACGAATGTAAAGAGTTGTTGTTTTTATTGGATAAAGCACAAGCGGATGCGGCGCCTGAAATCGTAGCAGTGAATATTCGCAAGGAAAAAATAAAAGATATATTTCAGTTTAGTAGAAAAAAAGAAAACGAAGCAATCGTGAAATTTTGTTTGCCTTTGGCTTATATATACGAGCCTAATGCCGCTATATTGAAGGCTGGGGCGTTCAAGTCAATCGCCTTGTATTGGAAGTTGAGTAAACTTCATGTAAGCAGCCATCTCTATACGTCTGATGAATGTTTATTGGATTTTCCTGGGCGGATTTTTCGAGTACTTAAAACGTTGAAGTATTCTAAAAAAGAAATTTTAGCAGAAATTCCTGATGGGAAAGCAAACATAACCGCACGAAATTTTCCCGATTCGGTAGAAGCGATACGAAAGAAGACAGGACTAAAAGATGGAGGGAATGTTTATCTGTTTGCTACAAAAGAGATGAACGACAAACCATTTATTTTACTTACTGAAAAAATAAATTAACTTAGTTTTCAAATTAAGAAATAAGAGATGTCGAGCAAAGAAGATTATATCAATATCGGGTTAATGGTTATTTCTTGTGGATTAGCTTTTATATTGCCCTTTGAATTGTTTCTTTTCTCCTATGCGGTGATAGGGCCGCTGCATTACATGACAGAGATTGGGTGGCTGCACCAGCGAAATTATTTTTCTACAGGAAAGAACGATTATGTACTATTGATTTTTCTATGTTTGTTGGTTTCTATCGGTGTTCTTTTCCATGATATATTTATATTTAGAAACTGTTTTTCTGGCAGTTTTTCACCAGAGGTCTTACGGTCTATAATGACCTATTATGGGCTGTGGTTTCCAATTTTCATTTTCTCCGCATTCATCGGTTCTATTGGGTTGATTGCTTTTGAGCGAACATCCTTGAAGATTGGCTTGTTTGGTATTGGATTGCTGGTAGGATACCTTTTTAGAGAGACGAATTTTAACATAGTATTGATAGGTACGTTCTTACCTACACTGATGCATGTATATGTATTTACAGGATTATTCATGCTCTATGGGGCTATGAAATCAAAAAGTAGGGTGGGGTATATTTCTGTTCTTATTTTTATAGCATGCGCACTCTCTTTTTATAGTATCCAATACGTGCCCGAAAATTTTTCAGTGAGCTTGTATATAAAAAACGTAATTCTGAAAACAGGTTTCGGAGGGGTGAATATTACAGCTATAAAGTTGCTTAAGCCGAATTTTGGTATCGGCGAATTTGATGTTTTTGGTTCTCGAAGAGGATTGATGGTGCAACGTTTTATAGCATTTGCTTACACCTACCATTATTTAAATTGGTTTTCTAAAACAGAAATAATCAAGTGGCACTTAGTTCCTAAGAAATGGCTAATAGCGTCTGTAGTTGTTTGGATTGTTTCTGTTGCACTTTATTTGTACGACTATAGAACAGGCTTGATTGTGTTATTTTTCTTAAGTATGCTACATGTTTTCCTTGAGTTTCCGCTTAATTTTAGGTCTGTAGTAGGTATTTGGGAGGCGCTGAAGCAGAACTTATTTTCAAAGAAACCCCATATTCGGACTTCAAAGTAGAGAACTCTTCCGACTAATAGTTTGTTATTTAGGAAAATACTTTCTAAAATAGACAAACGGAGTACTTGATATGGGTCGGAAAGTATTAGTTTTAAATCAAGATTATAGAGCACTTACGGTATGTAGCGTAACGCGTGCTTTTCTCCTCGTTTATATGGAAAAGGCAGCGTTGGTGCACAATGCAAAAAATGCTTTTCTTCATACGGTATCGGCTGCGTATCCCGTCCCTTCTATTATTCGATTGCAAGAATATGTAAATATTCCCTATAAAGGAGTGGTACTAAGCAGGCAAAATATTTTTAAGCGCGACGGCCATAGCTGTCAATACTGTGGCTCTAAAAGTGTGCTTACGCTTGACCATGTAATGCCCCGCTCGCGTGGAGGACAATCGTCTTGGGAAAATTTAATTACGGCATGTAAACAATG
>JAYSUZ010000110.1:0-9412 GCA_043718845.1 Cytophagales bacterium | reverse complement strand
GTGTCGAAAAAGAAAATATTCAAAATTCCAGTTACAAGTGCCGTTACAAATGACATGTACATGAGTTGTTTAGAACCGTATTTTTCTTCTAGAAGAGGTCCCAATATCAGTATCAGCGATAAATTACCAATTAAATGTGGCCAATCTCCATGTCCTAATGCATGAGAAAAAAGTCGAAAATAATCGATAGGGTTCAATAGATTCATAGAACCGCTTACGGTAAAAAAAGTATGCGTTATGGTATCCCCCAGCAACCGTATAAACGTACACGTTAATGTTAGGGTAAGTGTAAATGGTGCATTATAAGTGAGGCGCATTCTGTTTTTATTTTTTTAAATTTATTGCTTTTCCTAAGCTATTAATGTCTACTACACAAAATTTACTTCAGCTTCCAATTCAATCCCGAATTTTTCGTTCACCGAATTTTGAATTTCAATCGAAAGTGCTTTAATTTCTAGTCCTTTTGCTTGCCCATGGTTCACAAGTACTAGTGCTTGATTTTTATGTACTCCTGTATGCCCTACTACTTTTCCTTTCCAACCACATTGCTCTATCAACCAACCTGCTGGCACCTTGGTCATACCCGAAAAGGTAGGATAGGAGGGTATTTCAGGATAATTTGATTTTAATTTTTCAAAATGGGTAGTTGAGATTTCGGGGTTTTTAAAAAAACTTCCAGCATTTCCAATTATTTTTGGGTCTGGAAGTTTGCTTTGACGAATAGAAATAACGGCGTCACTTATTGATTTTACAGAGGGTTTCTCAATACCCATTTGTTTTAGTGTATCTGAAATGGCACCGTAAGAGGTATTGAAAGTAGGTTGCCTTTTTAATTTAAAAGTAACAGAGGTGATGATGTAGCGCCCTTTTACGTCGTGTTTGAAGATGCTACTGCGGTAGCCAAACGCACATTCGTTCAGTGAAAATACTTTGATTGTTCCTGTGGCTATTTCGTATGCGTCAAGGCTTTCGAAAATATCTTTAATTTCTACACCATAAGCCCCTATATTTTGCATAGGTGCTGCACCTACAGTGCCAGGTATGAGCGAAAGGTTTTCCATCCCTCCCCAATTGTTTGCAATGGTATGTATAACTAGGTCATGCCATACCTCCCCAGCGCCAGACTTTATAGTGATTTCTTTTTCATTTTCACTTACAATTTCTATTCCTTTTATTTTATTTTGCAAAACAAGGGCGTCTACAAATTCGGAGGTGAATAGTAGATTGCTTCCTCCTCCGATAATAAGGAGTTTTTCCTTTGAGTAGGAGGGATTAGAAAGGATAGTTTTTAGTTCCTCCACACTGCTGAACGCTGTAAAGTATTTGGCTCTAGCTTCGATGCCGAAGGTGTTTAATTTTTGTAAGGAGAAGTTTTGTTGTACAATCATGAAACGCTGTGGAGAGTTGGGTTAATACTTTGCAAATTCATTTTGCTTAAAGAGCACTCTTTTTACGAACGCTTGAATAAATCCTGTTCCGTATCCGAATAGTTGAACTAGAGTAGACCAGACAGATAGAAATCCTATAGAGCTATTTTTATTAACGATGGTTGCATCTATTAGTATTGCAAGGAGGTAAGACAAAAGAGGTACGATGAATAGATACGAGTATATGGATAATAAAAGAGATAGTATTGTAAATCCTACAAACAGAGCAGGAATAAAATGTGTTAATTTTAACGTGTCAGGGTATTTCTTATATAGGTCAATACGTCCAATACCAAAGCGGTTTACTTGACGGAAGAATTGTTTGAAACTTGTACGTCGTTTGTGGTATACAAAAGCTTTTTCTATCAGGGCTATTGAGAGCCCGGCTTTTTCGATTCTGAAACTTAAATCAATATCTTCGGCAAGTGGAATGTCTGGAAATCCGCCAGTAGCTTCTATTACTTTTTTGTTGAACCCCATGTTAAAACTACGGGGATAGAATTTTGTAATTTTTTTACTACTTCCTCTTAAACCACCTGTCGTCAGAAAGGAAGTCATAGAATAGCTAATTGCTTTTTGAATAGGGGTAAAGGAGTGGTGTGCACGATCAGGGCCTCCGAAGCAGTCTATAGGATTATGGTGTAGAAATTCGTTTACAATCGTAAAGTAGTTTTCAGGAATGATACAATCTGAATCAAAGATTACATAATAGTCTCCTATAGCTCTTGCTATACCATAGTTGCGGGCTATAGAGCGCCCTTCGTTAATTTTATAAAAATAAGAAATCGAGAGTTTATTATTGTATTCGTTTGCAACATCCTCGCATTTCAAAGTGGATCCATCTTCGATTAGGAGTACTTCGAAATTCTTATACGTCTGTATGGATAGACTTTCGAGTAATTCTTTTACTTCGTCAGGACGGTTGTATATGGGAATAACAACTGAAAATTTCATTGTTATAAATCGGTATTTGTTTTTTCTGAAATAAGATAATCACTTTTTTTATCAGAATTCATGACCATCATTTCGCCAAGGAAACCAGCCATGAAGAGTTGTACTCCGATAATAATAAGTGTGAGTGCTATATAGAATGCAGGTTGGTCTATTACTTCTCTCTTTAGCGGTATTGATAGCCAAGAGTGGTATACTTTTTCTCCTGTGATGATAGCGGTAAGGCAAAAACCAATGATGAAACAAATACTCCCTAAACTTCCGAAAAAGTGCATTGGGCGTTTTTTAAATTTATAAACAAAAGTGATTGAAATCAAGTCTAGAAAACCGTTTACAAATCTTTCTAATCCGAATTTTGTAACGCCGTATTTTCGGGCTCGGTGTTCTACTTCTTTTTCTCCAATTTTAGTGAAGCCATGCCATTTGGCTATGAAGGGTATGTAGCGGTGCATTTCACCATAGACTTCAATATTTTTCACTACACGATAGTTGTAGGCTTTTAATCCGCAATTAAAATCGTGTAAATTTATACCCGACATTTTACGGGTAGCGAAATTGAATAATTTTGTAGGGATTGTTTTACTTATAGGATCGTGTCTTTTCTTTTTCCAGCCCGATACTAGATCAAATTTATCGTCTTTGATCATTTTGTACAATTCTGGTATTTCATCCGGACTGTCTTGTAGATCGGCGTCCATTGTTATTACTACATCGCCTTTGCAAGCATGGAAGCCGGTGTGTAGTGCCGCAGATTTTCCATAATTTCTGTTAAAACGAAGTCCTTTAATATTTTTATTTTCAGCCGATAGTTGTTGAATAACCTCCCAAGAACGGTCTTTGCTACCGTCGTCAATAAGGAGTATTTCGTAAGAAAAAGTATTAAAGGTCATCACCTTTACAATCCAATCGGTTAGCTCTTTCAACGATTCGTCCTCGTTATAAAGAGGGATGACAAGGGAAATATCAATTTTTGAAGACATTTTATAGTAGTATAATGAGTAAATATAAAGTTTAAAGTTCGGAATTTATATTTTAAAGGAGTTAAAATTTGAATTAACAGATTAAAGTCCTGCTTTCAGATGCAAGTATATACCCGTTTGTCCGAATTGGTTTATAGAATATTCAATTCTTCCAACGAGGTCATAATAGGTTACAAAGTCTAATCCTATACCACCTCCAGTGAGTATTCGATTAGATAAGATAGCGTTGTCAGGGTTGAACGTGTTGTCTTTTACATAGCCAGCATCGAGAAATGTTTTAAAATAGACACTCAGAGGGATTGTCTTGAATTTACGATGGGGAATAAATTTAACAGTTCTTTGTATCGAAAATAGCTTTGTTTTAAGATTGGTTTTTATCAACCCGAATACTTGTCCATCAATAACATACCGTTCATAGCCATTTACCCACTCTTTATTAAAGCCAAGTCCTCGCTGACTAAAATAGGGCTGTTTATTGGGAATCGATAATTTACATCTTCCACTTACTGCAAAAAACAGCGTTTTATTTAGAGGGATAAACTCAGTGTATTCAGCTCTCAAACTTACCAATTCTATAGTTTGAATAGAGGTAAGGTGTTGGTAGTCTGCTTGTATTTTTAATAGGTGCCCTTTTAAAGGGTAATTTATATAGTCTCTTTTGTCGTTGGTAAATTGGTATTTAAGACCGATGGACCTTTGATAAGTAGCGCTTTTGAGAAAAAAATCGGAGTTCAAAGCAGCTATGGTATCGGCTATATGTGTGTATTGAAAGTAAGGTCCTAATTGGTGTTGGGAATAAAATTTATTTCTACGAGTTAATAAAAAGCCTACATTATACCTAGTTTTAGCTACTTTTCCATCATATTCTAAGTATTCTAATTTATGTTCAAAGGTTCTGTAAACAACCAATGAATTGTATTCCATAAGTGCATTTATAATTAGACCTGTTTTGAATTTTTTATCGATATATGGAATGGAATAATCGGTTTCGATTCTTTTATTGAACCCTGTAATCGCCTTTATTTTGAGTGTGTGATTCAGTCCCCATAGATTTCGCATCTTAAAATCTACTCCAATATAGATTCTTTTTAAATCATGGTTTCTATCTTGCCACCATTCGTTAAAATTTCGATCTAATAAACCGCCCGTTGGAGCAGGGTTAATGTAATTTCTTTCTTTTACATGTATAAAAAGTGTTTTATGGTAGTCGTCTTCTCCGGATAGCGTAATATCTACCCAAAGAAAAAGTGTGGTATTGAATATTCTGTTTTTTATCCATAGCAACTGAGTATGAATAGTGCTGGCTAAAAGGGTATCTCCATATTCATATTCAATTTCCCTATCAATAATTTTGTCTCTTGTTTTTTGATTACCTGTTATTATTATTTCTTTAATTATAAAATGGGTAGTTTTAATGGTGTCACAACTTATGATACCAGTACTAGGGTTGTAATCTTTTTTGAAGATAGCGCTTTGTGCGTATACTTTATAACTATAAAAAAAGGTGCTAATGGTTATTAAAAATACAATACTATTGGTATAGAGTCCTCTTTTAGATGTTGGTATAGGAGTAGTTTGTAACAATAGATATCGTTTTGAATTTTATTCAAATATAACCTTTTAATAGCATTTATGAAAGATAGATAAGTGCTTTTGAATTTCTATCTTTGGGTATTATTTCTAAATTTATTCCGTTGGCAAATAACTATTTTCAATTCAAACAGTTTAAGGTAGAGCAAGAGCATGTAGCAATGAAAGTGTGCACAGATTCTTGTATTTTTGGTGCTTTGATAAAACCTCAAGGCTTCACTAATATACTGGATATAGGCACTGGTACAGGCCTTTTAGCTCTTATGATAGCTCAACGATCGGCGGAGAGTGCTGAAATTGATGCGGTAGAGATTGACGAAGAAGCGGCCAAGCAGGCTACCCTTAATGTTCAAAATTCTCCTTGGGCGGATAAAATAACAGTGTATAATCAGGCTATTCAAAATTTTGCAACATCATCCGAAAAGCAATACGATCTTATTATTTCAAATCCTCCTTTTTATACGAACCATTTAAAGTCGGATAATAAGCAAGTGAATGCGGCATACCACAGCACAGCACTTTCTACGGAAGAACTACTTGAGGTGGTTGCTAAACTATTACTGCCCGAAGGTCTTTTTATGGTTTTACTACCCCCTTATGAGGCGGAATTACTGAGAGAAGAAGCCATTGGGTATAATTTATTTACGTCCTCTATTGTTAAAATAAAGGATAATGAAAAAGCTAAAGTACTTCGAGAAATTACTGTTTTGGGGTTTGGATTACACGTGCCGTCGGTGGCGGAATTTATAATTAAAAAAGACAATAAATATACCGAAGATTTTACCGGATTGCTAAAAGACTATTATTTAAATTTATAGAGACAACTATGAACTAGTGTCTCTATAAAAATAGTTTACATTTCTTCTAATAAATCCATAATAGGTTCGATGTAGGAATAAGTCCAACCTTCAACGATATTTTCATAAGCTTCGTCGGGTATATTTGTCTGACGTACTTCTACAGAAGTGGCGTCTTTGTCGGCGTGTAATTTAATGGTAACAATGGAAGGCTCTTCTTGTTCTCCAAAATACCATTGCTGAACAATTTTTTTTTCTTTTTCTATTTCAAGATTTTTACCTGTAATATTCCCTTCGTACAAAGAAAACTCAGTACCTACTTGGTCGTCCATTGTTACGTCGTCTCCTGTCCATAGTTCGATTACATTAGGGTTTACAAGGGCGTTGTATACGTCTTGTACGGAGGCTTGGATTTGGAAGTATTTTTTGAAGTCTTTCATGTTTTTTTTTGAAATTACGTCATTGCGAGGAGATATTCCTCGCAATGACTGGGTAGTATTATTTTTCCAAAGCAATTTTTAAATTTTCATCAATAGCCGCAAGGAACTCTTCTGTGTACAAATAATGCTCGCCATGATTCAATTTATTTCCATGAATACAAACGGCTAAATCTTTTGTCATTTTCCCACTCTCTACAGTAGCTACACAAACTTTTTCTAATGTTTGACAGAAATTTACCAATTCAGCATTGCCGTCTAATTTCCCTCTGAATTCTAGTCCTCTAGTCCATGCAAAAATAGAAGCGATAGGGTTGGTAGAAGTAGGTTTGCCTGCTTGATGATCTCTATAGTGACGTGTAACAGTACCATGCGCTGCTTCAGATTCCATTGTTTTGCCATCTGGAGTTACAAGTACGGATGTCATAAGTCCTAGCGAACCGAAACCTTGTGCTACCGTATCTGATTGCACGTCGCCGTCGTAGTTTTTACATGCCCAAACAAAATTGCCATTCCATTTTAAAGCCGAAGCTACCATGTCGTCAATAAGTCGGTGTTCGTAAGTGATTCTTTTAGCTTCAAATTTGCCTTTGTAATCAGCGTTGAAAATTTCTTCAAAGATGTCTTTAAAACGACCATCGTATTTTTTAAGGATTGTATTTTTGGTAGACAAATACAGTGGCCAGCCTTTCTGTAAGGCTGTATTGAAACAAGAATGTGCAAATCCTCGGATTGACTCGTCGGTATTGTACATTGCCATCGCCACACCAGCGCCTTGGTATTTGTATACTTCGTGTTCAATTACTTTTCCGTCTTCGCCTTCAAATTTGATAGTCAATTTACCTTTTCCAGGTACTACGAAATCGGTAGCTTTATATTGATCGCCAAATGCATGACGGCCTACCACGATAGGAGCAGTCCAGTTAGGTACTAATCTTGGTACATTTTTACAAACGATAGGCTCACGAAAAACAGTACCGTCTAAGATGTTACGGATTGTTCCGTTTGGCGACTTCCACATTTGTTTCAAGTTGAATTCTTTTACGCGTGCTTCGTCAGGTGTAATGGTGGCACATTTTATACCAACACTATATTTTTTAATAGCTTCCGCTGCATCTACCGTTACTTGGTCGCTGGTGGCGTCGCGGTGCTCCATGCCTAAATCGTAATACTTAATATCCAAATCCAAATAGGGAAGGATTAATTTATCTTTAATGAATTTCCAGATGATCCTTGTCATCTCATCTCCGTCCAATTCTACTACTGGATTTGCTACTTTAATTTTACTCATCTTATCTCGAAAATTTAATAGTTATTACTTGGGATTTGTATTGTCCTAATATATAATCAATATTAGTCAATACTCTGTTAATAGTCAAAATATTTCAACAAAGTTATATGCTGATATAGAAATAAATCGTGTAAAATATTGATTATTAATAGAAATTAAGTTTAATAGCCAAAGAGGTCGTTGATATTCATTTCCACTACCTTGCCGTATTTTTCTAATTTTTTGATGTCGATTTTGTCTTTAGAACCAATAATTAAGATGGCTTTGGGTTGGTCTTTTATGTATTTTTCTTGAAATACTTTTAGGCTTTCAAAATCGAATTTTTTCACTTGTTCATAAATGTCTTTTCGGATGTCGTAATTCAGTCCAAGACGTTTCGATTGTTCGTAACTCGTCAAGACACTAGATTTTGTAATTCTAGTGGTGCTAATGCTTTCAATCAACGATTGTTTAGAGGTTTCAAACAGTACTTCTGATTTTGGCATTTTGTCTAAGAGTTCGCTCATTCCGTCTATCGCTTCTATTATTTTGTCGGCTTGTGTGCCGATATAAGAACTAATATAATTAGGGTCTTCTTTGCGCCCTGCGGTTTCATACTTAGATCTTACAGAATAAGCTAGCGCTCTTGATTCACGCATTTCTTGGAAGACAAGCGAGCCCATGCTGCCTCCAAAATATTCGTTGAATAATGCGGTAACTGGTACGATGTTTTTATCAAAAGAGATTGATTTGCTAAGAAATATAATTTCGGCTTGTACCATATCGTAGTTCACAAAGTAAACTTGAGTCTCTTTTATTTCTTTAGGAAGGAATACTCGACCTTCTTTAAGGAAGCTAAATTCTCCTGCTTTTCGATGAGTAGTAGCTAAGGTGGTTATTAAGGTTTCTTTTTTAAGTGGTCCATAATAAAGTGCTTTATGGCTGAATTTTTTCAGTGATTTTATTAATCCAATCAGTTCTTTGGATTGAATTGATAAAAGGGTATCTTCGGAGAGGATGTATTTGAATGGATTGTCAGTCCCAAATTTGAGGAGGTTAGTCAATCCGCTACGTAAAATTATATCTTTGTTTAATTTATTATCACTGCGTTGTTTTAGAATATCGGCTACTAAATTTTTGAGTGCTTCATCGTCTGCTTTAGGGTCATTTAAAAGGCTTTCTAATAATTGTAAGGCGGTATTGAAGTTTTCATTTAAGCCAGAAAGGCTCACATTAATCATGTCGCCACCTGCTGCTATGGAGTAACTACAGCCAAGTTTGAAAAATTCTTTTTTGAGTTCTTCTGCTGATAGTTTAGAGGTTCCTAAGTAATCTAAATAACGTGCGGAAAATCCGTATTTTGGATCGAGGTAGCCTTTGGTTTCCCATAAAAAGGAGAGGCTGAACAATCCATTTTCAGTATTTTGTTTGTACAATACATCCGGGTTGTTTTTGAAATTTGTAATGCTCATGTCTTTTGTATAGTCCACAAAAACAGGCAGTATAGAAGCTGATTTTTTGGCAAGGAGCTGGGTGTAGAACGTAGATTGTTTTTCTCTATTTAATTCTACTGCTGAAATTTTTGGTTTTGGTACTTTCTGAATAGTGCTGTCAACGCCTTTTCGCTTATAAATCACGACATAATTCGTAGAGAAGTTTGCTTTAGCAAAGGTAACAATATCGGCTTTTTTTATTTTTTGAAGAATATTCATATCCATCAAATACTCGTTCCAGTTTCTGCCGGCTATAAACGTTTCTACAAAAGCATCTGCACGCGAAGCATTGCTTTCGTATTCTTTCATTTTAGAAGTTTTATAGTCGTTGATGACTGCTGCTATTAGCCAATCGCCAAATTTTCCTTCTTTTAAAGAATCGAGTTGGCTTATTAAAAGATCTTTCACGTCTTCCAGTTTTTGTCCTTCACGTGGTTTTCCACCCAGCGCAAAGATAGAATAATCGT
>JAYSUZ010000109.1:0-4117 GCA_043718845.1 Cytophagales bacterium | reverse complement strand
TAGCATCGTCTACTTTCCACAGCGATAAGATGATGGATTCGGCTCCTGCTATAATAAATGCGCGCTGTAATCCATATACACCTTCGCCATTTTCTACGTCTCCTAATCCTGTTTCACATGCCGAAAGAATAACCAAATCTGTACTGTCTAAGTTAAGGTTCATAGCTTCATAAGCCGTAAGAATTCCATCCTCTGTAGTTTTTTCAATTTTATCGCTTTGGTAAATAGCATTTTTCTTATTGTAGATACTGATAGAGGCTCCAGCCAGCATTAGCCCCGAGCGTAATAATTTATTTCGAGTCACTGTTTCTACTTTTACCCCCTTAGACTTGGCGAGCTCAATGTCTTTATCAAAAAAACCATGCGTTGCAATATGGAGTACCTTTGGATTGTTTACCGCTTTCAAGGATTTTTCATTTGCTTCTTGGTGCATGTTTATTTTCACCATCCATTTATGTTCCTTCATCATCCCACTAATCATATTTACTTCTTTCTCAGTACCAGGCAGCGGAGAAAGAAGTCCATTGTAATTTACAACAGGTTTAGCATCTGCAGTCGAAGCCACGGTGGTTGAGGACTCTGTGGTATTCGTAGAACCATCGTTGGTATAATCAGGATTTCCAAAAAGAGTAATTTGTTTTTTATTGTTTTTAATGGCGTATTGCGTTACTAAATCTTTCGTGTTCGTAACCAGTTGGATATCATTTTCTTCTAATACAAATTTACCTGTCTCTGAATTTTTTATGGTATTCATATTTAATTGGTTATAAACACCATCGGGCGAGAAATATACTTTTTCTATACCAGGTAATTTATCTTTTATTTTTTTCCAATATTCGGTATAGGTATAATTGTCTTCTATTTTAAATTTTATAACATTTTTATAATAGTTAAGAAATTTCTTTTCTAAATCATTTCCATTTTCTAGTAGTACCATTTCTGGATTTTTCTTAGTTTCTTTTGTTATGATGAGGGCTACATAATAGATGCTATCCGTAGTTAATCCCGATTTCCGAAAATCAAATTTTTTGAATCGAATTATTTCAACGGCGGCTTCTTTATCTTTCAATTTCTTTTGTACATGTTTCCAAGTATAGGTTATGGTATCGTTAGCATTTTTGAACAATCCAGATTTGATAGATAATTTTTTTTCCAAGTCATTGGCCAACGCCTCAAGGCTATCGAGATTTATTTTTTCTTTTGTTACCTCTTCTTTAGATAACGAGTACAGTTTAGACAGTACCTCTTTTTGTTGTAACCATTTTTTATAAAGATTAATCACAGAAGTATCACGACTAGAGAGAATTCTTTGTCTTACTTTATTAGAGGCATTTAAAATAAGCGCTTTTGTGGCCAGTTGATTATTGTACATGTTTGTCAAAATTAAAGGCTCCGACGAAGCACGCATTAACGCATAAGTATTGAATTGTTCGAATTCTGAATTGATTGTTTTGTAAAATTGTTGTTTTTCCTTTTCACTCATCGAAGGGAAAAATAATTTTATCTCTCTTAAATAATTGTTTAATGAATTTTCCCATAGAGCATCCGCTTTGTCGAAGTCATTGGTGGCAGTGTATAAACCTGCTAGGTGGGAAAGCGTAGTAGTGTATTGACGATGGTTTACACCAAGCTTATCTTTACGAATTTTCAATGCTTTTTCATACAATTCTTCCGCTTCTTTGTACCGTTCAAGAGATTCGTACAAATCGGCGAGATTGGATAAGGCAGATGCGTAAGCAGGGTGTTGATCACCAACAGCAGCTTTCGTTTTATCAATATTTAGTTTATATAACTCTTCTGCTTCTTGTGGCTTTTTTAGTTGGGTCTGAATAAGGGCAAGGTTATTTAGACCTGTAGTATAATAGATATGTTGCTCCCCAAAAAGAGCCTTAATAATCTCCATAGATGCTCTAATATATTTTTCGGCTTCTACATAATCGCCCTCTTTCTGTAATACGTCTGCAAGGTTATCTATAGCATTGGCATAATTAAAATTATTTGTACCATAGATTTCTTTAATAATGGAAATAGCTTCCGTATATAATATTTTTGCTTCCGCTATTCGCCCTGTGCTCTCAAAAAGATTGGCCACGTTATTAAGCGATGTAGCATACAAAGGATGTTTTTTTCCTAATTTATCTTTACGAATCCTTGAAGCCTCTATAAATATAGGCTCCGCCTGTTCTACGTGTCCGGTAAGTAGATAATGGTTTGCTAAGTTATCAAGCGTTGTAGCGTAATTAGGATCTTGGTTTCCTTTTAATTTTTCAGTAATTTCGAGTGATTTTTTATAATGTAGTTCGGCTTGTTCATAGTGTCCCATCTCATCAAAATAAAGGGCATAATCGTTTAGCAAATCGGCGTATGCCATCGTAGTAACCCCTGTAGTTTTTGAAAAAATAGAGAGTGCTTGTATATATAAAGGTTCGGCTTCTGCGGTTCTTCCTATTGTTCGGTATAAACTTGCAAGATTTACCAATGCTTTTACATAACTTTCATGGTACACACCTACAATAACTTCATAAATTGACAATGCAGATTGGAAATAAATTTCTGACTCTTTAAACTGATTCATGTCTTTATATAAAATCGCAATCTCCGTAAGAGCTGTGGTATAATCAAGATTATTTTGACCAATCGTATCTTCAATAATTTGAAGCACCATCATACAATAAGGTTCGGCTTCTTTGTATCTAGATAATGTTCTATATAAATCCGTTAGATTATTTATAGAACGGCAATATTCGAGTGATTTTAATCCATAATAGAGTCCTGTTAATTCAACTATTTTTTTATGCAGTACTTCCAGTTCTGTATAACGACCTTGTGCTTTATACAAATCGGCTACTCTGTTAAGCGTATAAATATAGTCGGAATTTTTCTCCCCTTGTTTTACTTTTCGTATTTCTAGTGCACGTGTATAAAAGGGTTCGGCTTCAGAATAACGGCCCATTTTTTTACAAAGGAGCCCTTTTGTTGTCAATGTTTTAGCCAATTCTAAACTCGATTTTCCATAAAAAGCAGTCTTTAGTTTTATAACTTCACTATACAAAGAGTCGGCTTTTACATATTGTTTATTCATGTTGGCAATAGTCGCCAAATTATTGATGAGTGCTATTTCTTGATTTTTTTTCAAATCCTTCAACTCCCCTTTCACATTCAATACTTCAGAAAAATAGGCTTCTGCTTCATCGTATTTCTTCATATTAAACTTCATATATCCTAAATAGATGAGCGAAGAGGCATACGTAGATTTTGTAATAATTTTAGGATTTGACTTAAAAAAATCAACTTCATCTTTAAACATTTCCTCCGCATTCATTGCAAAGCCTTGCTTTAGATAGCAACGTCCAAGAAGGTTCACCATTTCATAATAGGCAATAGTGTCAATATCCGGCGCTTTTTTGAAGTTAGGAAGAAATCCTTCCAACCAAGAAGTAGTAGCCTCTATCTCGCCCCTATTAAATTTTACACGAGCACTGTCGTAATCAGGTTTCCATACTTGAGCCGATACGGTGCCTATAGTGAACAAAAACAATAAGACTACAATCAAACTACTGTAGTTTCTAATTTTGTATAGTATGCTAATTTTATTTTCAAACATTCTTGATGAAAAATTTATTTTTATTGACGATAAAAGTAATATTTATGTACTATTTTATATCGTTTTTTGATTTTATACGTATAAAACGGATAATAAGATTTGAAATTTTATTATTTTAATCGAACTTAATTGTAAAATACTTAATTACAGATGTATATGTTTTTTTGTGTAAAAAAAACGCTTATACAACTGCTGTTAATCTATAGAACAAGTTAGCTTAAATCTAATAATTATTCAATTTTAAGTATTAAATTTATATCTTAGTGTGTGATTTTTCTAACTTTTGTTATAAACTTATACGATAAGATAGGGAGTGAATTCTAAATTAATTGATCTAAAATAAAATAGTTAGGAAATAGAATGCTGAAATATATTTTTAGAGTCTTTTTCGTATTAATTGTCATATCCTTAGCTTATTCCAGTCTAAAAGCTCAGGAAGCAAGAAGGCTCTCGTTAAGTGTCTTCGGAGGTGTGGCATTTTATCCTAAAAGCAACATAAATACAGCGGGTTTG
>JAYSUZ010000108.1:0-9454 GCA_043718845.1 Cytophagales bacterium | reverse complement strand
TCCCAGCCGAGTCTAGTTTTTACCGTTACAGGAATTGTAGAACAGCGTTTTACAATTTCTTCCGTCATACGTTGCATTTTAGGAAGATCTTGAAGAATTCCAGCTCCCGCTCCTTTGCACGCTACTTTTTTTACGGGACAGCCGTAATTAATATCCAATAAATCTGGCCCTGCAGCTTCTGCAATACCAGCAGCTTCGCGCATCGCCTCTATTTTGTCGCCAAATATCTGAATACCAATAGGCCTTTCGTAATCGTAAATGTCAAGTTTTTGTACACTTTTATCCGCATTTCGGATGAGTCCGTCTGCCGCTATAAATTCTGTGTACATTAGATCTGCACCATTCTCTTTGCATACCGCACGAAACGGAGGGTCGCTCACGTCTTCCATGGGTGCAAGAAGCAATGGAAATTCACCTAATTCAATTTTTCCGATTTTAACCATTTTGATTCATGGGGATTTCCTGTAAATTTACACTTTAATGAGCAATAATAACAGTTTACAAGAAAGGAAATTCAATTCGCCACTTACTTTGGTGAGTACACTCCTTGTGGTATTGGGTTTTGTTTTTATGGCAAATGGCATTGGTTCACTACTAATAGCTGTATATTTAGGGCGAATGCCCGTAGCCGCAGATTTGGTCATATTGGGCTCAAATGCCCAGCTTGTCAAAAAATTAGTATTTATAGGACAAATAGGAGGCACCTTAAGCGGTCTCGTCATCCTGCCGCTACTCTATATTGCTTTTTTAAGAAAGGAATTAAAGCCATTGGTATTCAATCCTTCATGGAAGAAAGTAAGTCCTTTTTTTATTACAGCAATAACGATCACTTTTACTATTATGCCCTTAATAGGAATAATAGGAGACTGGAACAAGGCGCTGCATCTCCCTTCCGCTTGGAATACACTTGAGTCGGGAATGCGTGCCATGGAAGAAAGTGCGACACAATTAACCGCATTGATCGTTTCTTATAATACGATAAAAGAACTACTTCTTGTCCTTTTTACCGTTGCATTCCTTCCCGCAGTGGCGGAGGAATTGGTTTTTAGAGGTATTTTACAAAATAGCCTTATTAAGTCTACCAACAACATCCACCTTTCTGTTTTTATTAGTGCGGCGGTCTTTAGTTTTATACATTTTCAATTTTTTGGATTTTTTCCACGTATGCTATTGGGAATAGTCCTTGGCTACTTGTATATTACTTCTGGAAATATCTTAGTTTCGATGGCGATGCATTTCACAAACAATGCTGTAGTTATTTTAGCCTTGAATCTATATGCTAAAGGTACGTTAAAGATTGACCCTGAGTCATCAAAGGATTTACCTCAGGAAAGTATTTACATTTCTACTATTTTATCTGCAGTATTGTTTTATTTTTGCTGGAGAATGTACAAACTAAGAACAGATACTAAAAAAACGAATGTTTAATTTTCTAACAAAATTAACAAATCTCCAGCAACGATTGTTGGTCGGCGTAATAGGAGCTACTATTATCATCGCGGGCATTTGCCTAAATCAATGGAGCTACCTTTTTGTATTCTTCGTTATAAGTATTTTCTCTTTGTTTGAATTTCACAACTTAGTAAATGCAGCAGGTTACCCGACTAATAAATATGTAGGCGTTTTTCTTGGCCTAACACTCTTATTTTTATCATTTTTTGTAGTAACAGGCTATTTAAAACCCTCTTACTATCTTTTCTTTTTCGCACTTGTCTTTATCGTTTTCTTTATTGAATTGTTTCAGACCCATGAAAAACCATTTGAGCGCACCGCCTTTAGCTTTTTAGCCATGGTATACACGGCACTACCTTACGCATTGTTAAATTATATTGTATTTAGATCTGGCCAGTACGACTATAAATTGACATTGGGGATATTTTGTTTGCTTTGGGCGAACGATACGGGTGGGTATTTCGGAGGTCGTTTTCTAGGGAAACATAAATTATATGAACGTATTTCCCCAAAAAAAACATGGGAAGGGAGCTTCTCGGGAGGCGTATTTAGTATTTTAACAGCAGTTGCATTACATTATTTTTTTCCCCAAATGACTCTTTTCACATGGATAGGCTTATCTTTGATTATTGTAGTAGTGGGAAGCATGGGAGATTTGGTAGAATCACAACTAAAAAGAAGTTTAAATATTAAAGATTCAGGCAGTACGTTGCCAGGGCATGGTGGCTTTCTAGATCGTTTTGACGGGTTGATTATTTCGTTGCCATTTATAGTAGTTTATTTTGAACTGATCTAAAAGTATCCTTTCATTCCTTTTGTTATATTTGTAAAATTTTAATTTGACATAAATTCACAATGACCATACACAAAGAAGGGCGTTTCCTATTACTTAGCTTAGTAATAATATTGCCAGCATTAACCATTTCTACTTGTTATATATTTCCAGAAAACACCTTAGCGTGCTATCTTGTAGGTAGTTTTAGTTTACTTTTATTTCTTACCGTTTTGCAATTTTTCAGAAGTCCAAAACGAGCGTACACTCTAAATGACAACCATATAATAGCACCTGCCGACGGAAAAGTTGTGGTAATAGAAGAGGTAGTTGAAAATGAGTATTTTAAAGGCAAAAGAAGACAAATATCAGTTTTCATGTCCCCTGTTAATGTACATGTAAATAGAAACCCTATCGCTGGCGTTGTTAAATTTTTCAAATAC
Organism: Cytophagales bacterium; assembly: GCA_043718845.1. GTDB lineage: Bacteria > Bacteroidota > Bacteroidia > Cytophagales > Cytophagaceae > JANYCO01. The sequence goes on along the minus strand of JAYSUZ010000108.1, from coordinate 6,787 downwards.
CATCCAGGCAAATATTTGGTAGCTTGGCATCCAAAATCAAGTTTAGAAAACGAACGTACTACTATTGTAATAGAGAATAGCAAAAATCAAAGTATTCTGATGCGACAAATAGCTGGGGCTCTAGCCAGGCGAATCGTTTGGTATGTAAAAGAAGGAGATACTGTAGCACAAACAGATGAATTTGGCTTCATTAAATTCGGTTCTCGAGTAGACGTTTTCGTCCCTTTAGATGCTAAAATAAACGTAGAATTAGGTCAAGTGACTAAGGGAGGCATTACTGTTTTAGCAGAATTTATTTAAAAAAGCCCTTTGAAAACTATTTTAAAAATAAATTCTCAATTATTTTTTTAAATATCATAAAAAAATAATTATTTAGGGGAATATTTGATCAACAAAAATTTATTGTCTAGTACTTAAAAGAGTAATATGAAGAAACAATTAGACGAACAAAGCGACGATGAATTAAGCGCAAGTTACGAAGCATTCAAAACATTGATGGATTCGGGTATGACGAAAGCTCAAGCGTTATCTCGCACAGGACTTACTGCACAAACAGTAAAAGAATTAGAAGCGGAAGACGAGAAAGAGTCTAAAGCAGATGTCGACAATGATGACGATGATGACGACGATGATGATTTAGGTTATAGCGACGAAGCTACAGAAGAATGGGATAACGAAGAAAAAGAAGAAGAAGATGACTCTAAGTGGGAAGAAGAAGATTTAGATTCTTTTGACGACGACGATCTTTCTGGTGGCGATGGCGACGATATGGGATATGATGATGGTTTTTAAGAAATAATCATTAGTAAAAAAAGAGCGCCACTGTGAACATTCATAGTGGCGCTCTTTTTTATTCTGCAGCAGTAAATTGACGTAAGAAACGAACGTCGTTCTCTGTAAATAAGCGTAAATCTTTAATTTGATATTTCAAATTCGTAATTCGCTCCACTCCCATACCAAAGGCGAATCCCGAATATTTTTTAGAGTCAATTTTGCAATTATCCAATACGTTTGTATCTACCATGCCACACCCCCCTATTTCTACCCAACCCGACTGCTTGCACATTCCACAACCTTTGCCTTTACATATTAAACAAGAAATGTCTATCTCGGCACTCGGCTCGGTAAATGGAAAAAAGGAAGGGCGAAAACGCACCGTTATATCTTTTCCAAATAACTCTTTTACAAAATGGTAAATTGTATTTTTAAGATCTGCAAAACTTACATTTTCATCTATGTAAAGCCCTTCTACCTGATGAAACATACAGTGTGCACGTGCAGAGATGGCTTCATTGCGGTATACACGCCCTGGCATAATGCTGCGAATCGGAAGTTTCCCTTGTTCCATTAAGCGTACTTGTACATTGGACGTATGAGTACGCAAAATCATATCTGGATTTTTTTCTATAAAAAACGTATCCTGCATTTCTCTTGCAGGGTGGTTTTCTGGAAAATTAAGTGCAGAAAAATTGTGCCAATCGTCTTCTATTTCAGGCCCGTCGGATACGTTAAAACCCATACGTTCAAATATCTGAATAATACGCTCTTTCACCAACGTAATAGGATGGCGAGTGCCTAATTCATTAGGAATAGGGGGTAAACTAAAATCTACTAAAGCGTCTGCATCTGAAGAAGAGGTATCCTGCAAAACTTCAACAAGACTATCAAAGCGTTCTTGAGCAAGGGTTTTTAACTTGTTAAGTTCTTGTCCGACCAGCTTTTTTTCTTCGTTGGCTACATTTTTGAAATCATCAAACAAGGCAGAAAACTTCCCCTTTTTACTCATGAATTCTAGTCGAAACGCTTCAAGCTGTTCTTTTGTTTCGATTTTAAATTGCTCTATTTCGGAGCTTATTTCTTTTATTTTTTCTAACATGATTTTACAAAGATAAGAAAAAAATGATTTGGTGATTTGATAATTTGGTGATTTAATAATAGGTATGTGTGAGTCTTTCTTGGCTTCCGGATCAATTTAGCTCCTCCATAAATAAGGAAATAGAATATACGCCAACGCAACCATCATTACATTTAAAGCTCCGAGAATAATTAGTTCGTCGTAACTAACTGATACCGCTAAACCATCGATGGCACTTTTTGATACTTTGATAAGCATCAAAAGCATAGGGATAATAATTGGAAACCCTAAAATTGTCATCAACGTGCTACTGTTGTCAGCTTTGGATGCTATAGCAGAAATCATAGTAAAAGTGGTTGAAAACCCTACTGCTCCTACAAGAACATTGACAAAGAATAATAGCTTATCTTCTACTGGATTGCCCAACACGATAGAATAACATAAATAGGCAATCGTAGAAAGAAACAACAAAAGCCCCGTATTGTATATAATTTTTGAAAGTATAATAGCCTGAGGACTAACGAGCGAATAGTAATACAGCATTCGACCTGATTTTTCTTGAAGAAAACTTTTAGAAACTGCATTTACAGACGCAAACAATAAAACAATCCATAATAATGCGTTCCAAGTAAGTGGATTGATTTTGTTGGTTCTAATTCCAAAACTTAGATAACAAACAAACACCGTACTTACTACATATAAAAAAATCCCATTGATGGCATGGCGTTGCCTCCATTCGAGTAAAATGTCTTTTTTTAATAAAGCAAGGACGTGCGTTGTCATGGGGTAAATATAGCTAAAAAGGAGCAAAGAAAGAATGCTGGATTACTTAAGTTCCAAGAGCACTTTATAGCTAAAACGGAAGATTAATATAATTGGTAAATTCAAAATTCAAGCGTAACTTTGCTGTGGCTTAGAAAAAGCAACGTTATGAAAAAATACTGGTGGAAAATACTCTGTGTCGTTCTTTTAATGTATTCATTTACAGCAGGACTTAGTTCACCAGTGCCTCGTTTGGCTATTTTAAATGAGACAATCCGAAATCTATATTTTCATGTCCCTATGTGGTTTGGGATGACTTTTCTGCTTATCATCTCTTTTAGTTATTCTATCGCTTATTTATCAAAAAATAAAATCACACAAGATTTTATGGCGGTAGAGTCTGCTAATATGGGTTTAGTATTTGGTATTCTAGGGCTAATCACCGGTTCGATTTGGGCCAAAAATACGTGGGGAACCTACTGGACTTCGGATCCAAAATTGAATGCCGCAGCCGTTGGGATGCTTATCTACCTCGCTTATTTTGTACTTCGAGGGTCTCTGCAAGACGAGCAGCAACGTGCAAGGGTAAGTGCTATCTTTAATATTTTCGCCTTCCCTACGTTTCTAGCCCTAATTTATATTATGCCTAGGCTTACCGATTCGCTACATCCTGGAAACGGTGGTAATGCAGGCTTCAACGTGTACGACCGCGACAAACAAATGAATTTAATATTTTACTCCGCCAATATAGGTTTCATATTGTTGGGCGTTTGGATAACCTCCCTGAGGGTAAGATTGAGAAAAATTGAACTAAGTATAGAAGGATAAATTTTAAGTATGAAACAAATTAACAAATACCTTGCTGCGCTACTATTCCTGCTACTGCCAATGATGGCGAAGGCACAAGAAGTAGAGATGGCCGATAATTTCCGCAAGGAAGGTAAGATTTATGTGGTAGTGGCTGTGGTCGCCGTAATTTTAATTGGAATTTTTGTTTACTTATTTTTGTTGGATAGAAAAGTAAGCAACGTAGAAAAACAACTTAAAAAATAATGAAGACTACACACATTATTCTAATTGTCATTATTGCCGTAGCAATTGGTGTTATCGTATCTACCTCTGGAGATGCAAGCAAATACGTATCCTTTAAGGAAGCCTACCAAATGGCTAAAGACGGCGATGACGATAAAGTACACGTGGTGGGGAAACTTAAAAAAGGTGCAGACGGCGCTATTGTAGGGATGTTTTATAATCCTATAATCAATGCCAACCGTTTTGAATTTATCTTAGTCGACAACAACAACGAAGAACATGCCGTGATTTATCAAAATGCCAAACCGCAAGATTTTGATAAGTCCGAACAAGTAGTAATTGTAGGCAACGTGAAAGGCGATGTATTTGTAGCCAAAGAAATACTCATGAAATGTCCTTCTAAATACGAAGAGAAAGAAGTGAAAGCAGCTTCTTTGTAATTATAAAAAATAAACTATGTTCGATTTTGCGATTGGCGATTATGGCCATCTATTTGTAATAACCTCCTTTATTAGTTCTGTGATAGCCACCATTGCTTATTTCAAAGCAAGTCAGGCAAATCCTTTATATACGCAAACTAATTCCGCAACGCTTGTTTCTTTATTAAAGAAAACGGATTTGACCGCGTTTAGTTCATGGAATAGATTCGGCCGAATAGCTTATTTTGTGCACGCCTTTAGTGTGTTTGGAATTGTAGTGAGTTTGTTTAGTCTCATTTATGGACACCGCTACGAATACCATTATGCTTGGAGTCACTCTTCAAACAGTCTTCCTTGGTATTACATGATTTCTTGTTTTTGGGAAGGTCAAGAAGGTAGTTTTCTCCTTTGGATTTTTTGGCATGTGTTGCTTGGATTAGTACTGATAAAAGTAAATAAAACATGGGAAGCCCCGCTAATGGCGGTGTTCTGTTTAGTACAAACTTTTTTAACGTCTATGATAATCGGCGTAGTACTTCCTTGGATAGAAATAAAAATCGGCAGTTCTCCGTTTATTTTATTGAAAGACTATATGGGGGATCTACCTGTATACGGCATCAATCCCGGTTTTATTCCTACCGATGGAACAGGGTTAAATCCTTTGTTGCAAAATTATTGGATGGTGATTCATCCGCCTACTTTATTCTTGGGCTTTGCCGCTACCATTGTTCCCTTTGCCTATATGATGGCAGGACTTTGGCAACAGCAATACAAAGAATGGGTGCGCCCTGCACTGCCTTGGGCGTTGTTTGCCGCAGTAGTACTTGGCGTTGGGATTTTGATGGGCGCTTATTGGGCGTATGAAACGTTAAATTTTGGTGGCTATTGGAATTGGGATCCCGTTGAAAATGCCGTGTACGTGCCTTGGCTCGTATTGATAGCCGCTATTCATACCATGATTAGTTACCGCAGCAGTAGTTCTGCGTTGTTGGCTTCTGTAATAATGGTTGCTGCCATGTACCTCTTGATTTTGTATTCAACGTTTCTGACAAGAAGCGGCATACTCGGCGAATCTTCCGTACACTCCTTTACTGACTTAGGTTTGTCTGGTCAGTTGCTTATCTACTTGTTTACTTTTGTAATTCTAGTAGTCGCCTTGATTTGGGTAAAATGGAAATATATTCCCTCTACGGCAAAAGAGGAATCCGTTTACTCGCGTGAGTTTTGGATATTTATTGGGGTTGCCGTACTTAGTTTATCGGCTTTCCAAGTTATTTATTATACTTCTATTCCGGTATACAATGCTATTCTAGGACTCTTTGGCGTAGTATCAAGAATTGCACCTCCCGCCGATCCGATGGATGTATACAGCGATTGGCAAATTTGGTTTTCTATTGCCATAGTAATCCTTTCGGGAATTGGACAGTTTTTTTGGTGGAATAAAGTAGACAGTAAAAAACTTTGGAGTGCAGTCTCTCTTCCTTTAATTTTAGCCTTTTTACTTTCCAGTATTGTACTTATTGCTGGACAAATAGGATGGTTGGAAGTGAAAATAGACAAGCCTAGTTATATTTTATTGTTGTGTGCTTCTCTATTTTCTTTGTTTTCTAACGTTTCTATTTTCTTTTCCGTTGTAAAAACAAATTACCGACTTACCGGTGGAGCCATTGCCCACATTGGGGTAGCGTTAATGTTGATAGGGATTTTATATTCTTCGGGGTATTCAAAAACGATTTCTATCAACAATTCGGGACTGCTTTATTCAAAGCAACTTTCTAATGAACAGAATGCAGAGAATATTTTACTTTTCAGAAACGAGCCTCAAAAGATGGAAGAGTTTTCGTTGAAGTATAAAGGTGCTCGATTAGAAGCAAAAGGATTTCCAGGGTACCTAACTAAGGATGATTTAATTCAATTGGAAAACCCTGAATTGGTAGTAGCAAGAAAGGATGTAGTGTACGAAGGAGAAGTATTTTACAAAAAAGGAGATACGATTAAAATTTCTCCTGAAAATACCTACTACGAAATTGAATATACAAAAATGGGAAAAGACACCTTTAAGCTCTTTCCTCGTTTACAGAAAAATAATAAAATGGGTTCTATCGCTTCTCCTGATATCAAACGATTTGCAGGACGAGATTTATATTCCCATCTGTCCATGGTACCTGTAGAAGACGAAGAACGTGAATGGAGCGATACCGAAGAATTTAAAGTAAAACAAGGCGATACTATTTTCATCAACGACTATGTAACGATACTTGATGAGATGGAGCGTTTGACGTCACTCCCTGCTATTAAGCTTGCTCCAGAGGATATTGCAGTGAGAGCGCATATTCGTATCTTGGGGAAAGAAGGGAAAAGCTACAGCTTACATCCTGTTTACGTTATTAAAGTAAGCGAGGGAAATCTGGTAGGTATTGTACCGGATGTAAACGAAGACCTAGGAATTAGTATATCGCTTACGGCTATTGATCCTAAAACAGAAGTATTTACACTTGGCGTAAATACCTCTCAAAAAGATTATGTAATTCTTAAAGTGGTAGAAAAGCCGTTGGTAAATTTTCTTTGGCTAGGCACTTCTCTATTGGTAATCGGTATGATTATGGCGATTGTAAGGCGTTACCAAGAGTTTAAAAAAATGCGTGATAAAGGGCTAGAGGTGTAACGTGTATTTATAGGATTTTAGAATTTTAAGAATAAATAAAATGACTAAAATTAC
>JAYSUZ010000107.1:0-4131 GCA_043718845.1 Cytophagales bacterium | reverse complement strand
AATTGTGGCACCCGTTTTATGAGCCAAATCAACATGGCCAGATACAAAGTCTGCATGGAAATGTGTTTCAAAAACATACTTAATCGTTGCATTATTCTTTTCTGCTTTGCGGATATAGGCATCCACCTCTCGCAACGGGTCAATGATAGCAGCCTCTCCTTCCGATTCGATGTAATAAGCAGCTTCGGCCAAGCAGCCGGTATAAATTTGTTCGATTTTCATACTTTAAGTATATTTATAGAAATGTTATTATAGATTATTTTAATTCGTTGACCAAGATTACAATTGCAACGACAAGCACAAACCACCCAAAATAAATTTTTAATTGTGCAGGATTCGTATACCGACTAATTTTACTGCCAATGAATATCCCAAAAATTGCCAAGGACGTATAGAGCAATAAAAACGACCAATCTATTTCTTCAAGTCTTACCAAATCGCCAGCAAAACCAATCAGTGAATTGAGGGCAATAATCAGTAATGATGTACCTACAGCATAGCGCAATGGCAGATTCGCCATCAACACTAAGGAGGGCACAATCAAGAATCCACCACCAGCACCAAGGAAGCCCGTCAAAGCACCCCCAACGGCTCCTATAAGAACTATCAATGGGTAATTAAATTTTAATTTTTTTAAATCGTTATTGTCACAATGCACACATACCGCTCGGATCATATTGTAAGCCGCTACAATCATAAACAGCGCAAAAACAATCATCAAGAACTGGTTTTTGGTGATTGTCAATGTTGACAGCTGAAAGATAGGATCTGGCAACATCGGCAGTGCTGTCTTTCGAACCACAAGAACGGTTGCTAGAGAAGGCAGTACAAACACAATTGCCGTTTTTAGATGCAAAAGTCCTCGTTTCCAATATTCCAAAGCCCCTACCAAAGCCGTAGTACCCACAATAAATAGCGAATAACTAGTGGCCATAACCGCAGGTATACCGGACACGTATACCAATACGGGTATAGTAAGTAGCGAGCCGCCTGCCCCTACCAAGCCAAGAGTAATTCCCATAATCAGCGCGAAGAGATAGCCCATAAGTTAAAATTTTTCACAATCGTTTATACACTGAATAATTTTAGTGATCGTCTTATCGGCTAAGGAATAATATATAAATTTTCCTTGTCGTTCTGTTTGAAGTATTCCTTTGTCGCGCATCGTAATGAGGTGATGAGAAAGTGTCGCCTGCTCTACTCCAAGCTTTTCTTGAAGATCTCCTACGCAAAGATTTTCACATTGATCAAGTAAATCGATGATTGCAACTCTAGTAGGATGTGCCACCGCCTTCAAGATGCGGGTTGCCTTTTCCAGCTTTTCTATACTTATTCGTTGAGCTATTGTTTTCATAGTGGTAGTACTATCTCGTTAGTATTTAAGAATTTAAACGACACTAAATTATTTATGCTTGTCGATAATCTCTTTCAGTTTGGCAATAGGCACAACCCCAGACTCCTTCCAAACAGGGTTACCCGATTTGAATAGTATAAGCGTAGGTACAGAGCGAATGGAATATTTTGCGGCCGCCTCACGATTTTTATCGACGTCTACTTTTATAATTTTCACTTCCCCATTCATCGCCGTTGCTAATTTTTCCAACATAGGAGCCATGGCTTTACAAGGACCACACCAAGTGGCATAAAAATCAACCAACACTAGCTCCTTGCTATTTTTAATTAAATCACTGAAAGTTCGTTTTGCCATAAGTATAGTCTTTTATATAAGTACTTATCATATATACATATTTACATATATAATAGTTTCAATATAATAAAAATAAATTATAAACAACATGAAATGAAGTGTTAACAAAAAAGTATCTTTAGCCTATGAATAAGGAAAAAATACCACAATCGAACAACCTATTGCATGGATTGACTTTAGAAATGATCCTAACCGATTTGGTAGCACTCCTAGGGTGGGCAAAAATGGGCGAAAAAATCCCTATTAATTGTTTCTTGAAGGATCCGAGTATAAAATCCAGTTTGGCTTTTCTAAGGAAGACACCTTGGGCGCGAGCAAAAGTAGAGGTTATGTATCAGCTTAACAGCACTAAAATAACTAAATTGAAAGCGGCTTTAGCGCACGCCCAATTAGATAAAGAGCAATCCTTATTGTAATAGAGGAACCTTAATTTATACCCCGTTTAGTTTTTTCAGATTACAACAATTAATGAACTACAGAACCTTCTTATTACTCATTGCCTATACTGCGATCGTACTCCTTGGAAGAGGCGCAACCGTACTCTTTGCCCAAACGAAAGACAGTACCGCAGAAAAGCCCAAATCCAAAATTCGATTAACGCCACTCCCTGTAGTCATGTATGCGCCGGAAACGCGGCTGGGATTAGGTGCGCTCGCTATACTAAATTTTAATCTTGGAAAAGACAGTGCTACGAGAACATCTTATTTACAGAGTAGTTTCATTTTTACTATAAATAAACAAATTGACTTCGACAATGAAGTAGTGATGTTTACAAACAAAGAGCGTTTCTTTATAAAAGCACGTGTACGCTATTTACACATGCCCGAATTTTATTACGGCATAGGAAACGAGCTTCCTGAGAGCAATCAACAACTTGTAACGTATAATCAATTTTTTGCAGAAGCGAGGGTGCTTCGGAAAATTAGAAAAAATCTCTTCGCAGGAGGTTATTTTAAATCCAATAACATCAACAACCCAACCCCTTCCGATACGGGTATATGGCAGCGCCAGCACTATCTAGGGCAGGACGGCTATCATGTTTCTGGCATTGGAGTGGACATTATTACAGACTCTAGAGACCTTATCTACAATGCTTCGAAAGGATTTTATACAGAATTTTATGCATTGGTGTATGGAAAATACACCGGCAGCAATTATGCCATGACCGAATTATTGGTAGACATGCGCAAGTATTTTACTATACTAAGAGCAAAACGCCATGTGCTTGCCTTTCACCTGTTGTGTGCAAGCAGTTCGGGTAATGTACCGTATAAAGATTTATCAGAATTTGGAGGTGCATACATGATGCGAGGGTATTATAGAGGCCGCTATAGGGACAAGAAGCAGCTCTCCTTTCAGATGGAATATAGAATGCCTGTTTGGAAATTTATAGGTGTTTGCGCATGGGTAGGAGCCGGAAGAGTTGCGCCTACCGTAAAAGAGCTCGACGTTGAAGGGCTTCACCCTAATTATGGACTAGGTCTTCGATTGAAAATCAACAAGAAAGATAATATAAACATCCGTGTGGATTATGGCATAGGAGCGAAATCAACGGGAATTTATATCAACATTTTAGAAGCTTTTTAGGCCACCAAAATGTCGAAAGTAAACGCTATTTTATTCTAATCCTTTACTGAGTTTATAAAATGTATCCATCAACCCAAAAAAATAGGCTTCTCCATTTTCCTTTCCATCAGGCAATGTGATTGTAATCGCTGAACTTAGTTTGTTGTGCTTTGGTTTTGAATTTATAAATGTCAATGTCCCTGCATTTTCTTGTGCATAAGTAAACAAATCAAGCGATTGGCCTTGCTTTTGAGAAGGGATTAATGTTAGTGTTTTCTTTACATCCATGTAGAAACTTCCTGAATTGGTGCGCATCGACTTTACCATAGCACTAGGAATTTTCTGTTGTACGTTCCCTTTTTTAATAATAGCTACTTGTTTTTTTGAGTTGCAAACGAAAACAATACCGTCTTTCTGAAGAAAAGAAACCGTAAAAGGTATAGACGATAACGCTGGAGTCTCGTAATGGTTTTCATCAATTTTTATAAGGACTCCTTTTTTTTGAGCAATACAAAACAGCTTATCCATAAACGCTGGATTTTCCGTAGAATACATAAAAACAAATTCAGGAATCATTTCTGTTCTTGTCTCAATAGTCTCGGTATAGTTATACATGGAGTCGTACGAATAATTGCTGTAAGGAATTGCTGTCTTTATCAAGTCTGTAACCACAAACACCCCATCGCCACAAACCAACTTGCCAATGGCAGCCTCGTCGATCAAAAGCGAATATAAGTCCATCAGCTCTGAAGCAATGTCACTAGTATAGGGCATCAACATCAAATAGGGCTTCATCAGACGGGGGATTTCCTCTATGATTGCTTGCGTGTTATACGCAAAACTATAATAGCCTAAAA
>JAYSUZ010000106.1:0-9456 GCA_043718845.1 Cytophagales bacterium | reverse complement strand
AGCAGATTTATGGAACTACAAAAAAAATCAGGATAGACTTTGTGAAGTGTGGAAATATATTGCACAAAAATACGTAGACGAACCATGGGTAGGCGGCTATGACCTTGTGAACGAATCGGTAAATACAGACGATCAACCCGAAAATAAGTTGATGCGGGAAGTATTTATTAGAGTTACAGATACAATAAGGACCGTCGATAAAAAGCATATTATATATATAGAAGGTAATTGGTACGCATCGGATTTTAATGGACTAACTCCTCCTTGGGATAATAATATGGTATACAGTTTCCATAAATATTGGGTGCCTCCTACTACCGAGCATATGCAATATTTATTGGATATTATGAATAATTACAATGTTCCTTTATGGTTGGGCGAAGCAGGAGAAAATTCTAATAATTGGTATTTTGACCTTATTCATTTATTAGAAGAAAATAATATTGGCTGGTGCTGGTGGACATATAAAAAACCAAATTCAATTACAGCGCCATTCAAACTGACGTTCACTCCTGGCTGGCTGAGACTTAAAGACTATTATAAAGGAGCAATAACGCAGCCTTCAAGAGAATTTATGACCAATGCACTGCTGCACTTCGCTGCAAATACTACGCTTGAAAATTGTCAATTTAAACCCGATGTACACCAAGCTCTAATAAGGAAAGATTACGATAGAGTTTCGTCTCCTTGGCCTTTAGCTTCCAATAAAATACCCGGTAGAATAGAAGCGGTTAATTACGATACAGGGAAAAATGGAATCGCATACAGCGATAAAATTTATGAGACACGCTCCAATAATCCATTCCTTACATGGAACGACAACTGGGTGGGACGGAATGATGGCGTAGACATGCAAGTACAAACAGATTCTACAGGTGCGGAGTATAACATAACAGGAATACAGCAAAGTGAATGGGTGCAGTATACATTGGATGTGCAGAAGGAAGCGGCATATCGTATAGACTTTAGAATTGCGGCGGCAGGCCCTGGAGCTAAAATTATATTAATGGTTGATGGTAAAAAAAAGGGTGTATTGAAAATTTCACCCACTATGGGTGCAGACACATGGAAAATACTTAGTCTTTCGGATATAGTATTGGAAAAGGGTGTTACCGTTCTCCGACTTAAGTTCAAAAAAGGAGGCTTTAAATTAAATTATTTTAATGTAGTTGAATCAAAATAGGTATGATCAAAATAGGTATGAAACGAAAAGCAGTACTTTTGTGTATATTTTTTCTGGGATATTCACTATCTATATTTGGCGCTACCTACATGGTATCCAACACTTCAGATGCAGGACCCGGTTCGTTGAGAACTGCCGTGACTAGCGCAAATGGCAGTGCAGGGGCAGATGTCATTGACTTCTCGCTGTTGCCTGCAGGAATCCAAACTATTGTATTAGCAAGTCCTTTGCCTATCATTACAGACCAATTATCTATTGATGGATATACTTCTGTAAGTTATACCGCTAATAATCCTCAGATAGAAATTCAATGTCCAACAGGCGTTGTCCTTGATTTTAATACAACGGCGGCCAATGGTAGTAGTGTGCGCGGGTTAATAATTAATAAAAGTGCCTCGTATGGAATACGATTAGACAATACTCAAAACAGTACAATTAGAGGCTGTTGGATTGGGCTGACCAATACTGGAAATATTCCTTTGGTGGGCAACGAACTACAGCAGTCCGGTATTTATCTTACCAATAGTAGTAGTAATAATACTATTGGAGGTACCACTACTATAGATAGAAACGTAATAGGGGCAAGTAAGGGCAACGGTATCGAAATCGCAAATGCCTCTGTCAGTAATGTAATTTTAGGTAATTACATTGGTATTGGAATTGACGGAATGACCAACGTTGGTAACGCTTCAAATGGTATTTATGTAAATGGATGTGCAAATAATACGATTGGTGGGGCTTTTACTACCTGTAGAAATATTATTTCAGGAAATAATTCATATGGTGTTCATATAGAAGGCAACTCTACGGGTATTCTTATTAAGTCAAATTTTGTAGGTATTGCAAAAGATGGAAATACAACTGTGCAGAATGGAGCGCATGGTATATATTTAAGTAATTTAACAGGCAATGGGACAGAGCTTATCGGAGGTACAACGCTTCAAGAGCGAAATGTTGTTTCCGGAAATAGTATGGTTACTCAAGGGCAAGGAAATGGTATTTCTTTAAATACATGTACGAATATTATTATTAAAGGAAATTGGTGTGGGGTAGATTCTACGGGTCTTATAGCGGTACCTAATTATTGGGGAGGGTTGTCTTTTACGCAATGTTCCAATTGTACAGTAGGAGGCATTACGTTTTATGAGAAAAACATTCTGTCGGGCAATATCAACGAAGGATTCTACATAGGAAGTGGCGTTTCAAATACAATATTAGGGAATTATATTGGTATAGGTGCTGATGGATTGACCGCTGTTGGTAATCAAAAATACGGACTCAATATCCAGTCGAATAGCACGACAAATATAATTGGAGGAACTACTGCTGCAGAACGAAATATTATTTCAAGCAATGGCGGTCCAGGTATTTATATGACCAGTAGTGATGGAAATCGAATTCAAGGAAACTATATTGGTCTTGGCTTTGATGGCACTACTCCTCTAGGTAACGTTACGAGTGGTATTATTATGGAGAATGGAAGTAATAATAACGTCGTTGGAGGCTTAGTACCAGGTGCTACCAATAGCATAGCCTATAATGGAGTGAATGGAATAACTATTTTGGACGGAGGTTCATTTGCAAATTCTATCAACAGAAATAGTATTTACTGTAATGTAAGAAGAGGGATTGAATTAAACGGAGTAGGTAATAATGCTATTGCTAAACCTATTATATTAGCTACCTCTACCGCAATCATTATTAATGGAACAGCACCTGCAAACGCTTATGTAGAGCTATACACTGTTGGTGTTGCTGCCTGTAAAACGTGTGGCGCAAGTGGTGCTTTAAACGATTCAGTACAAGGTAAAATATACGTTGCCACGGTTCGAGCAAATGCTGCAGGAAGTTGGACGTACAATAATATTGTTCCGTTTACAGAGGCATATACGGCTACGGCATCTTCTAATAATACAGGCAATTATAACACATCAGAATTTTCGAAATGTAACGCATGTTTCGGTATTTTGCCGCCACTCACAGCTTCTGCTTCTACTACTGCTTTTTGTCTAAACACGCCAGGGAATACTACTGTTTCCGCCACTGGTGGTGCAGGAGATAGATTGGTTTGGTATAATGGAGGGTGCGGCGCGGGAGCATCGATTGGGAATGGGACGCCAATTTCAGTTGTTATTCCTACCTCTACAACTTCTTATTTTGCAAGGTGGGAAAGAACAGGATGTCCATCATCGGCGTGTGCACAAGCTACAATCAATATCAATCCACTTCCTACTCCTTCCGTGATTGGTACGAGTACTATTTGTATGGACAGTAGTAGGACTTTTAGCACTGCGGTATCTGCAAATTCTTTTAATTGGGTATTCACAACGGCAGGTACAGGACTTATTAGTTCGGGGCAAGGCACGAATACGATAGCGCTTACTATAGGTTCGTCAAACGGTTTGTTAACACTTACTGAAACAACACCAGCGCTTTGTTCGGCCAGTGTTGCTGTGCCTATTACTATAAAAAATACAGACGGTAGTAGCGCTCAGGCTGGAGTAGATAAAAATAGTTGTGCGCTCAATAGTCAACTATCGGCTAATAATACGACGGGGATGTGGTCTGTTTATGAGGGCTCAGGAACGTTCTCTCCATCCGCTTCAAATTTTGATGCTACCGTGTTTGGCTTATCTTCTGGGGTAAATAGATTTATTTGGACAACAACAGGTTCTTGTGGATTCTCTTCTAAAGATACAATACTTATTAACCAAATCATTTCGACACTCTCTGTCAATGCTTCTACTACTGTAGAGCCTGTTTGTATTGGTACTCCTAAATCTATAGATGTTCAAATAGGAGGGGTCGGGTCGGGAGATTATCTTTATATATGGTCTAGTTCAGATAATAGTGTCTCCACTACTTCTACACAGGCCGATAAGGTTGTATATCCTATCACTTCTTCTACAGAATATTATGTAACCGTTGTAGATAACGCAAACGGATGTGAGGCTAAAGATACGCTTTTGGTATATGCGCTAACGACACAAGAGTTAGTAGTGCCGAATCTTATTACTCCAAATGGCGATGATAAAAATGATAGGCTTGAAATCAAAGATACTTACGAAAGGGACATCCTTCCGGGTTCATTTATCGAAGTAGCAAATCGTTGGGGTGAAAAAGTATATCAACAAAGTAATTACGACAATACATGGAAGGCCGAAGGACTTTCCGATGGGGTTTATTATTATTATATAAAATCGGGTTGTGGTAATTCTTCTACAAAGGGTTGGGTACAAATCATTCATTAAATTTATATTCAACCCTTTGTAGAAGTAAGGTTATTTAAGTCAACTTACCGATCACAAAAATCGTGTATTAAATCGGCTATCAGCCCTGTCCAGCCTGTCTGATGGGATGCTCCAATACCTTTTCCGGTATCGCCGTCAAAATATTCGTAAAACAGAATATGATCTTTAAAATTCGGATCAAGTTGTAATTTAGAATAATCACCGAATACAGGTCTATTGCCTTCTTTGTTACGGATAAAAATACGCATCAGTCGTTTACTCAAGCGCTCGGCTACTTGACGCAGAGAAAGCATTTTTCCCGATCCTGTTGGGTATTCTACTTTGAAATCATCTCCATAATAATTATGGAATTTAATGAGCGATTCAATAATCATATAGTTTACAGGAAACCATATTGGTCCACGCCAATTTGAATTGCCTCCGAATAACGAAGAGTCGGATTCGGCAGGTAAATACGAAACCGTAAAAGTAGTTTCGTTATGTTTGAAAACGTAAGGATAGTTTTTGTGGTACTTAGAAAGTGCTCGTATACCATAGGTAGAGAGAAACTCCGATTCGTCCAACATTCTTTTTAGGATTGCTTTTATTCTATGGCCTCGAAGAAGCGAAAGTAGTCTGACTTGGCCTTGGCCACTCTCATTCCATCTCGAAACCAATGCCGCTAATTTTGGTTTGTTGGTTAAGACCCAATCAATACGGCGTTTGAAATCAGGGAGTTTTTCTAATAGTTCATGCGTAAGCGTTTCTACCGCAAACAATGGAATTAACCCAACCATAGAACGAATTTTCATAGGCATGGTATGGCCATTTGGAAACTGAAGTACATCGTAATAGAAGCCATCTTCTTCGTCCCATAGATTTATTTTATCTTCCCCCATACTGTTCATCGCTTCCGCGATATGAAGAAAATGTTCAAAGAACTTAGAGGCCAAATCTTGGTACGCTGGATTTTTTAAGGACAGTTCCGTTGAAATGCGCAACATGTTTAAGGCATACATTGCCATCCAACTGGTGCCGTCTGCTTGCTGAATACTACCTCCAGTAGGAAGCGGTTTGCTGCGATCGAAAACCCCAATGTTGTCAAGCCCTAGAAAGCCTCCTTGGAAAATATTATTCCCTTCGGCATCTTTTCTATTTACCCACCACGTAAAGTTGAGTAGCAATTTATGAAAGACTCTTTCAAGGAAATCAATATCAGCGGTACCGCCATTCATCTCTTTGTCTATCTCGTATACTCTCCAGGTAGCCCAAGCGTGTACAGGAGGATTCACATCTCCAAAATTCCATTCATAAGCCGGCATTTGTCCGTTGGGGTGCATATAATACTCACGCACCATTATTATCAACTGACGTTTTGCAAAGTCTGGATCTATTCGTGAAATAGGGATTGTGTGGAAAGCCAAATCCCATGCGGCATACCATGGGTATTCCCATTTGTCAGGCATAGAAATGACGTTGGAATTGCTAAGGTGTTTCCAGTCCGAATTTCTTCCTGTTTTTCGTTCTATAGGAGGTGCGTATTGACCGGGGTCTCCTTCCAGCCATTCTTCTATATTGAAATAATAAAACTGCTTACTCCACATCATCCCCGCATAGGCTTGGCGCTGTATTTCTTTAAGGTGTTTATTTTTTACATCTTTTTGAATGTAGTCGTAAAATTCGTCTGCTTCTCTTATTCGCTCTTCAAAAAAGTGATCGAAATCTGAAAATGGGGTTTCATAAACCTTGTCTGTTAATCTAAATTTTAGAACTACTTCTTGTTTTGAATCTATCGTTTTTTTATTCCATGCAGAAACTTTTGTGCCAAATTTCTCATCGTTCACCGCTGCGGAATCACCGTTTACTACACAATCATTAATCCCGTCCTTACAATAAGGATATAAGTTGTCAAAGCCTTCGAGTTTTTTAAAATTTGTTTCATTATCACAAAACAACCACTCTGTCGCTTCTTCAGCATATAGAAAGCCATCCCCAAAACCTTGATTGGTTACCTCTACTGTACGATCATGGAGTTGCTTCAAGCAGGGTTTATAATCACTTTTTCCAATCCGCCATGTATTTCGAAACCATAGTGTAGGAAGTATATGAAGCGTTGCCGCTTCTGGACCATGGTTGACAATGCGTATTTTTATTAAAAAATCAGTCGTATCTGCTTTTGCATATTCAATAAAGATGTCAAAATACCGATCTTCGTCAAATATTTTAGTGTCGAGCAATTCGTATTCAGGGTCTTTTGCACCCCTTTTACTATTTTCTTCTACAATCGCCGAATAAGGGAATGCTGCATGAGGATATTTGTACAGCATTTTCATATAGGAATGGGTAGGAGTGCTGTCGAGGTAGTAATAATGTTCTTTTACATCTTCGCCATGATTGCCCTCGTTGCCTCCCAGACCGTATAGCCGTTCTTTTAAAATCGAATCGTTGCCATTCCAAAAAGACCATGCAAAATTGAGTATCGATTTGTTGTCACAAAATCCTCCAATACCTTCTTCCCCCCAGCGGTAAGCTTTACTCCGCGCCATGTCATGTGTTACATAATCCCAAGAAGAACCATGTTGGCTATAATCCTCTCGAACGGTACCCCATTGACGTTCGGAAAGGTAAGGCCCCCATCTTTTCCATGGGTTATTTTCATTTTTTATACTTAAGCGTTCTTTCTCAGCTAAAATTTCGGACATAATAGTATTATAAAGATTCTATATACGTGCAAAATAATGATTTAGTTGGGTAGGACACCTATTTTTTTGTAAAGAATAGTATATTGTTAATTTTCTTATAATTGCTTATTTTTTTATACCTTACAATGATTTATACTATAAAAAAAATAGTAATATTGAATTTCTATAGGTAACTACTATTTTATGAAAACTGATTGTAAAGTATATAAAAGTAAGTTTTTGTCTAAACTATCCATTGTGGTTTTAGGGTTGGGGCTATTTTTTATAGTATTGAATTGTCGGCACAAACCAGAAGTAGAGCCTATAATAGGAGCAAATACTGCTGTATTGCCTTCTCTTTTAGTATATCAACCAAATTCAAAAAGCATAGCCTATCAAGCCGGAGGAGATACATCTGTAGTGCCTACTATCACTGGTTCTACGCCTATGTCGTATACATTTACAAGCATTCCTGACCATTTGGGAAATATTGTGATGCAGGCAGACGGATCGTTGGTATTCAAAAATGAGCTGGACGTAAATACCTATGAAATTTCAATAATGGCTACGAATGCAGCCGGATCTGTTCATTTTAAGGATGCTTATACAGCTACAGTAGTCAGTAGTCCGTCTTTAATTACGGATTTTAAATACGTAACAAATACCCTTTCTGTGAACGAAGGTGTTGCCGGAATTTCTGTTGCGCCGTCTTTTGCAGGTACAGCTCCAGTAGTGTTTGCTTTAACCTCTTCGCCTGTTACTTCAGGAATTACAATTAACAACAACGGCATAATAACGGTGGCAAATTCGTTGGCGGTAGGAACGTATGTAGTGTCTGTCGATGCTACGAACAGTGTAGGAGCGGCAAGTTTTCCATCGGCTTATACCATTACCATAAACCCCGTTTTAGCGACAGGGTTGAACTATTCGCCCAATTTCATGTCGCTCGTTGTTGGAAATGCATGGACGTCTGCACCCCCCACCATTACAGCTGGTACTATACCTATTACGTATTCCATTACTACATTACCCGTCACCGCTGCTATTACAATCAATGCAAGTACGGGTAGTATCACCGCCGACAATACTGTTGCTATCGGAGTGTATGCTATTGCCGTGACCGCTACCAATGGCGCAGGTAATGTGCTCTTTACAAATGCCTATACCGTTACGATTACGGCTACACCAACAGCTCCTAGTGCACTGATTTATACACCTAGTACATTTACGGTTGATCAAGGCAATGCAGGCAGCTCTGTAGTGCCGGTAATAAGTGGCACTACGCCCATTATATTTGCGTTGTCCAGTAGTCCTGCTAACGCCGCTATCTCCATAAACAGCAGTACGGGTGTTATTTCTGTCTTATCGACTTCTACTCCTGGCACCTATGTGCTCACGGTAGACGCTACAAACAGTGTTGCTACTACAAGTTTTACTTCCGTTTATACGGTTACGATTAATCCCGCAATTCTACCTTTTGCCTTAAATTATTCTTCAAATGCGCTTACAATTTTCCAAGGTGCTACTGCTAGTTCTGTGGTGCCTTCCATCTCTGGTACTACCCCTATTACATACACGTTATCGTCTAGTCCTGCCAATAGCGCTATTACTATAAACAGCGCTACAGGAGTTATTACAGTAGCTACAGTTTCTTCGCTAGGTACTTTTACAAATTCTGTTACTGCCACTAATGCAGGAGGGAATACTCTTTTTACAAATAATTATTCAATAACCGTAAATGTACCGTTGATCTCGTTTGCCAAAGATATCAAACCAATTATTGTAACACATTGTGGAGGATGCCATAACACCGGCGGGCAAGTAAATTACCAAGTGTATACAAATTCATTTGCAGGAATTAATGCCATAATAGACCGAACAAATCGAACTGTAGGCACTTCAGGATTTATGCCAAGTTTTGGACTCAAATTAAGTCAACCACAATTAAACTTGCTACAAAAATGGCTGGACGACGGCCTTCAACCTTAAAATAAGAAGTATGAAGAAAAAAATACGAATAGCAGCTTTCCTAATCCTATTATCCACCGCTTTTTTGGTGAGTTGTTACAAGGACAAAGAAGCAATTTTATATCCAGTAGAGGCTTCTTGCGATACGATTGCAATAGTATCGTATGGCAATAATGTTTTACCTATTGTCTCAACCAATTGTTATTCCTGCCACGGAGCCTCTGTTTACAATGCTTCGGGTGGAAATTTAAATCTAGAGGGGTATGCCAAGTTTTCTTCTGCAACTCAAAATGGAGTGCTTTTGAAAAGTATCAAAAGAGAATCAGGCGCTTCTGCTATGCCGAAAAATGCAGCTAAATTAACACCTTGTTCTATCAAAATTATAGAGGATTGG
>JAYSUZ010000105.1:0-4132 GCA_043718845.1 Cytophagales bacterium | reverse complement strand
TGGAAGCTTCCGTGAAATTTGCAGAAGAGTCTCCTTATCCATCTCCTGAAGAAGCGTTTAAAGACGTTTATGTACAAGAAGACTATCCTTACATAAATGAATAATTTCCTTATATTTGCGTCCCAAATAACAATTTATACTAACTAGAATGACAAAAAACAAAGAGAACAAAACAGTCGAGTTGCTCGACGAACCTGTTCAAACAAAAAAGGAACTTTCTGATTCCATCTCTAAAATAGATTTCGAAGGGTTCTTTGATAAAAATAAAAAAATAGTTTCTATCGTACTGGGCTTAGTGGTGGTAGGAAGTCTTGCCTTTGGTGGGTACAAATATTTAGCTTCTTCTCAAGACGCTGACGCTAAAAAAGAAATGTTCATCCCTGAAAATTATTTTCAACGCGACTCGTTCGATTTGGCACTAAATGGCGACAAGGTAAACAGAGGTTTCTTAGATATAGCCGATGAATACAGCCTTTCTCCTTCTGCCAATCTTGCCAACTATTATATTGGCGTGATTTACTTAAGAAAAGGAAAATTTGAGGACGCTATCGAATACCTAAAAAAATTCAGCGGAAGCGATATGCTCGTGCAAGCAAGAGCCTATTCTCTAATTGGAGATGCGTACCTAGAATTGAAAGAAAGAGATGTAGAAAATGCTATTTCGTACTACAAAAAAGCAACTACCTATCAACCGAACGAATTCTTCACACCTCGCTATCTTATGAAATTAGCATTGGCTTACGAGCTCAATAAAGAGTTTGAAAGCGCTGCAAAAGCATACGGCACAATAGTTGACGAGTACAGCAAATCTCAAGAGTTCAACGACGCTCGAAAATATAAAGCTAGAGCAGAAGCGATGGCTCAGTAGTAAGAGCAGTTGTCTTTTATATAACACCTTTTACGCGTAAAAAAAGCCTTCAAGAATTCTTGAAGGCTTTTTTTACGCCCTTGCAGGAGAAAAGCTCCTGCAAGGGCGTAATAGTCTTTTAAATCAAATCCGATGGCTCGAGGCTGCGCCTCGTGACTAACTATTCTATAAGCCTCCGGCTTGTGCAGAGTAGATGCACCAACTTTACTAGCAAATATAAAACACAGCATAATCAATAGCCCTAAAATTGGGCTTCGTTTTATTTTGCTAAGTGCTGTTTTACTTGTGCTCATTTATTAATTTTTTATTCATTTTACTTTTCGTTGCAACTTCGCTCTAAACTCCAATAAATACATAAGCCGGAGGCTTATAGAATAGTTAGTCACGAGGCAGAAGAACCTCGCGCCATCGGGCAGTTGCCTTTTATAAAACACCTTTTACGCCCTTACAAGAACTTTTCTCCTGCAAGGGCGTAATGTATCCCGTTTGGAATTGTTCACGATTAGTTGCGCATTGTTGAATAACATTCATGCTGTTCTGCCGATAGGCAACGAAAAGGCAAGAAAACACGGAAGTTTTCTTCATAAAAGATATGGGAAGCATCTCGCCAGCAGCAAATAGTCGTTAGTTATATTCCGCTTCGATTCTCGTGACCCTAATGCAAAAATAACCAATGCTCTGTGCACTTTATCGAAGGCTATTCAATCCTCGGAGCCACAGGCAGCGTGTTGTTGGAGAAAAGCTCCAACAACGGCCCAAACATGTTGCAGGAGAAAAGCGCCTGCAACGGCATAAAGTGTGGGGAAGGTTAAATGTCAAGTCTCACTAAATCAATAATTTAATGCGGTTTAAAGTGATCTCGACAGGAATCGAACCTGCATCAAAAGTTTAGGAAACTTCTATTCTATCCGTTGAACTACGAAATCAGTTGTTGAAAGCACAAAAGTACAAGAATTTGCACGGTTTTGCAAGCTACTCGTTTATAATAAGAATTTTTAACCCTACTTCAAGGACAGTAAGCCACCATAGCCGTTCTCGGCAGGCGCTTTTCTCCTGCATGGGAAACCCTAAACATGTTGAAGGAGAAAAGCGCCTGCGGCGTAAATAATAGTCGTTAGTTATATTCCGCTTCGGATTAATCGCCCCGAGGGCTATAGTATAGTAGGCACAAGGCACAGACTTGCACCAGCAGGTAAGCACCGTAAAAATAAAAAAAGCCACCCCAAAAGGGATGGCTTTTTTATTAAAACCTTTTAACCGAATCCGATTACTTAACCATTAATAATTCTGATTTGGCAGCAGCACCGTTTACGAAATAGTTTACCGTGTAAAGACCTTTGTTAAGGTTAGCTACCGAAAACTCTTTTGTAAGAGAAGTCATAGTACCTTCTGCTATAGTCATTACTTCTTTGCCCATAAGGTCAGAAAGCGTCACTTTTACAGAAGAGGTAGCCTGTAGGTTCAACTCAAGGTTCGCTTGGTCTGAAACTGGGTTTGGGAATAATTTTGTAGAAGCAACTAGCGATGAAGAAGAAGAAGAAGTAGAAGCTACTACTACGGAAGAACCTGCTTGTATGTTTGATAGATAAATTGCTCCAACTCTACTTGTTGGACCAGCATTAACAAGTGTAATGGTTATTTTCTTTACAGCCGTTAAATCCTGACCACTAGCAGCAGTAAATGTAGGAGTTAGTATGCTCTCTACTTGAGTTCCAACTATTGCCACTTCTTCACTTACTGAAGTTGATGCATTTTCAAGTTTTATTGTTGTATTCAAAGTAGTATCTGTACCGCCAGACCCTGTAGCTCTAAAATCGAATTGCATTTTATTGTTACCAGTGCCAGACATGTCTACTGCAACATTTAACGTCATAACTACATACATAGTCCCTGCAGCAGGTACGTAGTAACCCAATTTTAATTCGTCCACAGTTGTCTCATCAAAACCACCATCCGTAGGCCAAATAGTGAAACCAAAACCATCTGTAGCTAAAGTTCCAATAAGATCTCCGTTATTAGTGAACCCTGTTAGAGTTTGAACATGTTGAGCAAAACCCATAGTAGTTGCACCAACGAATAAAGCAATATTAAGTAATAATTTTTTCATAATCTTGATAATTTTAGTGATATAATTAAATTAATTATTTGTTATGTATAATTCTAAGTAACCTTGTGTTGATATGCAAACTAATAATACTAAATTTTTAAAATAACTCTCTGAAACAAAGAAAGATAGGCGTATAATTTACATGTCAATAACAAGCCTCTTTATTGCCATAAAGCCTAAAACTCTCTTATTATTAGCACTTTAGATAACCCAAAGCACTCCCTTCGTTATACGGATAAAAAGCAATTATAGTTTGGGTATTTTCTACTTCTTTTTAGCGCTATTATAAAACTATTTATATGCTTCTTTATATTTTAAACAGGTATTCGGCTTTTAACTATATTTATTTATAATTTTTTATATGAATAATTAAAGAATTTTTGTTTTTGGAGCATTTGGTTGTAATCCGAAAAGGATGTCCTACGCCAATAATATACATAACATTGCTATTCATTCCTTTGCCTAGCCAAAACAGTTCCAAGGTTTGGTAATCAAAAGGAATTAAATCGTGTAAAAAATTGAAAATCATGTTTTTGCAAATTTAACTGCCCCTAAACAGCCTTGCTAATATGACTTTTCCTTTTTACATTTGAAATATACAAGGTACAGGAAATACAAATTTAATTTAAACACAAACAAATTATGAAAAAAATACTACTTACTTCATTAATTGCACTAGGCGCAATCGCTATGGTGAATGGTCAAGTTGTTTACAAAGAAGGTTTTACTACGGGAGGCGTAGATCCTCTAACGAATGCATACTTTGGTACTTCAGCAGAGTATACTACTACTAGAGCAGCAGCAGGAGACGGCTCAAATATATGTACATTAGACAAATTAGCCACTTCAGGAACATATAAATCAATAGCTTATGAATTTTATACGAATCCAGAAAACAATCAAACTCCTCCAACCCCTAAAACAAAATTCACTTCTATTGACATTAGTGGTACTGGGATAAATAAGAAAGATACAATTTTTGTTATTGCAAGAAGCAAAGATTTAGCAACATTAAGAATTGAAACGAAGGATGTTTTAGGATATACGGGCAATTTCGGCGTATCCGCTAATGAGTTTACATTAACGGCAAACTTTGCTTTATATAAATTCATAATGGAAACGCCTAAGGATAGATATACTATATGTGGTGGCGGAAA
>JAYSUZ010000104.1:0-4152 GCA_043718845.1 Cytophagales bacterium | reverse complement strand
CACCTCCGTTGTAATATCCACCTCCGTAATATCCACCGCCACAATAATTATTGTAGCCATAATAAGGGCTGTAGTACGTGTTGTAATTCCATCCGTTGTAAGCGTTGTAATTCCATCCCCAATTTGATGCATAAGGGGTATAGCCAGCGTTATAGCCGTAATAATTGTTCCATGCCCATCCGGTAGAGTAGCCAAAACTCACATTTACAGAAGAAGCTCCAAATCCAGTGTTGTAAGCGCTCCCATAATAATAGGGATTGTTCCAAGCGTTTCGATTAGCACCGAAGTTATTGTTGTCGTAGTAATTGTTGTACGTATTGCCGTTGGAGTTGGTCGAACTATACGCCCCGTTGCCGCTTAGACTACTTTGAGTACTCGTGTTGGTGTAGTCATAAGATTCTGTATTAGAGTTGTTAGCAGCATCTATCTTTGCTTGCTCCGCTTCTTTCTTTAAGCGGTCAATTTCTGCTTGTTGTTGGGCAATAATAGCTTTTTGCTTGTCTGCAGAAGAATAATACATATCATCCTCTTCACTCGACTGGGGAAGGTTGCTGCTTGTACATCCCAACAGAGCGAAGGCGAAACAAGCAAGTAGCGAAACAGTAGTTATATTTTTCATAGTCTTATTGGTTAACGTCTATCCTACTAAGTTAGTATTAAGACAAATTTGTGAAAAGATACCGTTGTTTTCAAGTAAATATTTTTCATTTCCTTTACTATTTTATCAGTTCGGTTATCTTTGCAAAATAAAGGTACAAAAGATATACCAACTTTATCTTTAAATACGAGATTTGAAGGTTATTAGAGGATTAAAATTAATCGTCTTCAGAAATCAAACAGAATGTAGGGCTAAAAACACAAAAAAACGATATACAATGAGCAAAAGTCTTCCAAAAAGAAGTGAAAATTATTCCGAGTGGTACAACGAATTAGTGAAGAGAGCGGATCTGGCAGAGAATTCTGGGGTAAAAGGGTGTATGGTGATCAAACCTTATGGCTATGCTATATGGGAAAAAATGCAGGCTGTATTGGATAAAAAGTTTAAAGAAACAGG
Organism: Cytophagales bacterium; assembly: GCA_043718845.1. GTDB lineage: Bacteria > Bacteroidota > Bacteroidia > Cytophagales > Cytophagaceae > JANYCO01. The sequence continues at coordinate 3,098 of JAYSUZ010000104.1, read as the reverse complement.
ACATAGTAATGCCTATTTTCCACTTTTCGTCCCAAAAAGTTTGTTTGAGGCAGAGGAAAAAAATGCAGAAGGATTTGCCAAAGAATGCGCCATTGTAACCCATTACCGACTAAAAAACGATCCTAATAATAAAGGGAAACTAATCGTAGATCCTGATGCAAAACTAGAAGAGGAGCTAATTGTTCGTCCAACCAGTGAGGCTATTATTTGGAATACCTACCGAGGATGGGTACAATCGCACCGCGACTTGCCATTGCTGATTAATCAATGGGCAAATGTGGTGCGCTGGGAAATGAAAACCCGTTTATTTTTGCGTACAGCCGAATTTTTATGGCAAGAAGGGCATACCGCACACGCCACAAAAGACGAAGCGGTGGACGAAGTTAAAAAAATGCTAGAAGTGTACGCGGATTTTGCCGAAAATTTTATGGCGCTTCCAGTTGTAAAAGGAGTCAAATCGGCCAACGAACGATTTGCCGGTGCCGACGATACCTATTGCATCGAAGCGCTTATGCAAGATGGGAAAGCCCTGCAGGCAGGCACTTCGCATTTCTTAGGACAAAATTTTGCCAAAGCGTTTGAAGTTAAATTTACCGATAAAAATAATAAACTAGAATATGTTTGGGGTACTTCTTGGGGTGTTAGTACACGTCTGATGGGCGCACTTATCATGGCGCACTCCGACGACGAAGGACTTATATTGCCTCCAATGTTGGCGCCAATACAAGTGGTTATTGTTCCTATTTTTAAAGGGGAAGAACAATTGGAAGCTATTTCTACAGTAGCGAATACTATTAAAAAAGCACTTGAAGCAAAAGGGATTTCTGTAAAATTTGACCACAGCGATAAATATTCACCTGGATTTAAATTTGCAGAATACGAATTAAAAGGTGTTCCCTTGCGCATCGCCATTGGTCCTCGTGATCTTGAAAAAGGTACGGTGGAGCTGGCAAGAAGGGATATAAAAACAAAAGAAACAGTAAGTGTAGAAAATATTGATACCACCATCGAACTTTTGTTGAAAGAAATTCAAGCGTCTATTTATAAGAAAGCATTGGATTTTAGAACTCAAAAAACGACAAAAGTAGACACGTTTGAAGAGTTTAAAAAAGTACTAATAAGTAATCCAGGACTTGTAATGGCGCATTGGGACGGCACCAGCGAGACAGAAGAGAAAATAAAAGAAGAAACCAAAGCTACCATTCGTTGTATTCCAATGGATTTTGTAGAAGAAGCCGGCGTTTGTGTGTACAGTGGAAAACCTTCTAAGGGACGAGTGGTGTTTGCGATTGCGTATTAGTCTTTAAATTCTATAAGGGGTTTGATGAGTTTGTTTTCCCGAATGGATTTATCAAACCTCTTTTATTTCCCTATCATCAACTTGACCTCATTTAATTTCAGTAGCGCTTCCACAGGAGAAATGGTATTTATATCCAAGTATTCTAAAAACTCTTTTACTTTTTTATAATTAGGATCGCTGGATTCAAAGATGTTGAGCTGAAATTTATCCGTAGCTTTGGGCATTTCTTTTGTTTTTCCATTAGCACCTGATTGTACTTTCTCTTTTTCCAAGTGGTGCATAATTTCATTTGCCCGAAGCACTACCTGGTTGGGCATACCCGACATCTGCGCCACATGAATCCCAAAACTGTGTTCGCTTCCACCTTCTTTTAATTTGCGCATGAACAAAATTTTGTTGCCGACTTCTTTCACCGACACGTTGAAATTTTTCACCCGTTCTAAATCGGCAGACAATTGGTTTAGTTCGTGGTAGTGTGTAGCGAAAAGCGTTTTGGCTTTATTTTTTGGGTGGTTGTGCAGGTATTCCACAATTGCCCAGGCAATCGAAATTCCATCGTAGGTACTTGTGCCTCGGCCGATCTCGTCCATCAGTACAAGGCTTCTTTCGCTCAGGTTATTTAAAATGCTCGCCGTCTCGGTCATTTCCACCATAAAGGTAGATTCGCCTTTGGAAAGATTGTCGGAAGCGCCTACACGGGTGAATACCTTGTCTACAATCCCAAGTTCCGCAGCGTCGGCAGGAACATAAGAGCCAATTTGCGCCATTAACACAATAAGTGCTGTCTGACGAAGCAGTGCAGATTTACCCGCCATATTGGGGCCGGTGATGATGATGATTTGTTGTGTCTCGTTGTCTAAGAAAATATCGTTTGGCACATAAGGTTCGCCTACGGGAAGTCGCTGTTCGATTACAGGATGGCGACCTGCTTTGATATTTAATGCCGTTGTTTCGTTGACCATTGGCTTGCAATAATCATTTTCGATTGCCGTAAGCGCAAATGAAACTAAACAGTCGATAGTGGCGACAACGCGTGCATTTTGTTGTACTTGAGTCACATATTCTTCTGCGGCGATTACCAAATCGGTAAATAGTCGCTGTTCGATTACATAAATACGATCTTCGGCCCCAAGTATTTTTTCTTCGTAAATTTTTAATTCTTCGGTAATGTAGCGCTCGGCATTGCTTAAGGTTTGCTTACGAATCCAATCCATCGGCACTTTGTCTTTGTGCGTGTTGGTTACTTCGAGGTAGTAGCCAAAAACTTTATTGTACGATATTTTTAGCGAACTAATTCCTGTGCGTTCTACTTCTCGTTGTTGTATTTGTAGTAAATAATCTTTTCCTGAAAAGGCAATTTTCCGAAGTTCGTCCAACTCTTCGTTTATGCCGTCTTTTATCAACCCTCCTTGATTGGTCATAAAAGGAGGGTCTTGTTTTAATTCGTTAGAAATTTTTTCAAGTAAAAATTCACACTTATTCAGTTGGTCGGAGAGTTTTTGAAGGGAAGGCATCCCGACAGAAGAAAATAATTCTTTTATCGGTTTCATAAATTCTAGAGCCCTTCGGAGTTGTTGCAATTCTCTAGGATTGATACGGCGCACGGCTACTTTGGAAATTATACGTTCCAAATCTCCGATGTGTTTAAGGTAGTTTACAAGCTTATCGCTAAGTTCGCGGTTTTTTACAAAACTTTCTACAATGGAAAGACGTTCTTGAATGGGGGTGATTTCTTTTAGCGGAAGCACCATCCATTTGCGCAGAAGACGGCTTCCCATTGGGGTTTGCGTTTGGTCAA
>JAYSUZ010000103.1:0-4166 GCA_043718845.1 Cytophagales bacterium | reverse complement strand
TGATACCCGCGATATCTATTGCACCTAATTCTTTGATGCTATTGGTTTTGAATGGATTTTTCATGTATCTAAAAACTTGTAAAACTAATTTTATTTATTTATTTTCTAGGTTACTCTTTACGCGGTAAAGTGATGGATCTACCACTTTTCCCATCGCCTCTTCGTTGAGCACGCCATCCATAAATCTGTTTATTTTTTTTATTTCAACGGAAGGATTTTCAATAAGGTTTCGATGGTCGATAAAGAATACTTCCACTTGATTGTGTTTGGACATCCATTGTTTACTTTCTTTCAACATAAGTTTGAAAGCATCCATCAACCTCAAATCAAAACTGGTATCTTTCGTTTTGTTTTTGTTTTTGCGCAGCAGCATGTCGTTTTGAGAAGATACCACTTCAAAAATATCTCTTTCCATAAAAAGTATTTTAAGGTTGTATTTTCCTGAAAGTGTTTTCAATAAAGGAGCTACCACCTTGACAACTTTTCCATTTGCTTGACTCATCCAAGAGTTGTCTTTGAAAGAATTTTTCACAGGTTCATATTCTAGGTATCCATTGGGATTGCTTTCATCTGCCGCTGTAATTCCGTCGGTAAGTATTTCCAATCCACCTGCCTTTAATAGTTGCATCATCAAAGATGTACCAGAGCGGGGCAAACCTGACACGATTGTAATCTCACCCATCCTTGTTTCTTCTAAAATTTTATGGTGCAGCGAATATTTATTTTGGTCCAATAAATGATCTTTGTAAATAGTGACCAATTTATTTCTGGCACGGGTCATGGAAGGATTTATTTTTAAACAGGTTTCAAAAACTTGGGCAGCTCCTTCAAATTCTTCAAGCGAAAACAAAGCAATGCCAAGTTGAAAATGCGGCTGCACCAAACTGTTTTCTATTTTAATAGAATCCAACGCAAAATCAATTGCCTCCTCAAATCGTCCTTGTTTGTTGCACAAAACAGCCATGCCGTGGTGTGCTTTGTGGTTGTCAGGTTCGATAGAAAGTAAATGTTTGAACACTTTTTCTGCTTTTTCGTATTCGAAATTTTTGTTGCAAAGAAATCCGTAATTCACCAAGCAATTGATAAAATGTGGATGTTTTTCTAAGGCAATCTCAAATTTCCTCATCGCTTCTTTTTCCTCTCCTTCCTGAAGGAGTATTTTCCCTTCTAAGTAGTCGAAATCGGTTATGTTGCTCATATCCACTTTTTGAAACATGTCAAGAATTTGTCGCGCCCTTTCTGTATTTCCGGTTGAGGTGTGGAGCCTGATTAAATCTAAGTTGTACCTCAAATCAACTACGTTTTCGAGGTACAATTTTTCTAAAATACCGATGGCTTGATCGACATCACCATTTTGGGAAAGCACCACAGAAAGATTATAATTAGTTTCCTCGGTGGCTTTTTTTATTTGCTCTTCTACATTAGATTCCAATGGAGATATGTAGCCAAGGTCTATCAACTGTTGCATGGCCTCCACTTCGTTGAATGTATTTTTGCGCAGGCTTTCAGGATGCAATCCGAAATCGCCAGGAATTTCTTCCCAGCTTGTGATATATGTAGGTTCTATTGGTTGCTTAAAAGCAGCTAGCAACGGAACCCCATCCATATCTTTCCCAATAGGAAGGCCTAAACCAGTGAGGATGGTAGGTGTGATGTCCAACAGAGAAGCTTTGTAAACTGTTTCACCTTGTTTGAATAAAGGACCATAACAACAAAGAAATCCAAACGGATTGTGGTCTAATGCTATATCTGCCGTATACTTAGGTCTAGCCCGATTTCTCTTGGAATCAAAATGAAAGCCATGATCAGACAATACGACGATGTTGGTATCACTGCCTGCTTTGAGTATCAATTCACCCAAAATGCCATCGTAAAGGCTGTAAACAGCTGTCATTACATTGTAATAGATTTTATAATCCTCGTCAGAAACCATTTGTAACTGAGGTGGGTGGTAGGGCATAAAAATATGAGAAAATTTATCGAGCTCATTAAAATAGACCGCCATAAAATCCCATGAAGTACTTTCCATCAGCGATAAAGCTGTGTTGCGTATCGTCAAAGTTTCAGCTGTTATATCTTGAATGGTAGCTAGCCGTTTGTCTTTTTCTTGGTCTACTTCTGCAGCGGCAGGTACAAATGTCAAAATTGCTTGTTCTTTTATTTCCGCTGGATGTACGCGTACAGCAGCCAAACTATTTTCATCAAAACCATGAACTGAATGAGGTTTTATGGGCCAAACTTCTTCTTTTCTTCCAACGCTTTTTTGAAAGGTATTTGAAACCATTACTCCATTAATTGGCTCTACAGGGTACGAAGGCCACCACCCGACCACATTTGATTTCAATCCTTTGTGATGGAAAATATTCCAAAGTGCTTTACATTTTCTTGTGGTGCTGCTGATAGGCCTTATTCCTCTTGCCTGCTCAATATCAGGTTCAAGGAATCCTAAAATACCATGTTTGTGTGCGAGTTTGCCTGTGGCTATGGAGGTCCACAACATGGGAGAAAAAGAAGGTTGTAATGTTTTTATTTTTCCGCTCGTGCCTCCTTCTATTATTTTTTTAAAGTTTGGAAGCATTCCAGCAGCCATGAGTGGTTCGATGAGTCCCCATTCTGCAGAATCAAAGCCAATCAGAAGGGTTTTGTTGGTTGGTGTCATAGAAAATATTCAAATACTAGTTGGACGAAATTAGTGATTTTTTTATACTTTTAAATTACTGGCGTCCGAGCAAATTTTTCACAAATAAATTAATATCATAGAAAAATACAAATGGTGGAAAATGAAACATTTACCACCAAAAGAGTCGTATTTGTTTTGCGAACCTATACAACATGGTCAAAAATACAAATAACTTTTCAGGTCAACCAATTATCGGACAGCTTTTATCATTTATTTCTCATAATATATTTAAATCGTGTGTATTTACTCACTCAGCTGGTTCAAGCTTTTAGCTTGGACCAGCTTTTTTCCAGCGGAGATAAATTTTAAAACATATTCCTGCGGCTAATCATATTGCTCCTGTATTAGTTGTCGTTGCTTTGTATCATTTCTTTGGTTTCATCTTTTTTATGTCCGCTTCTATTTCTTTTAAAGACTGCTCTCTCTCTCTTTAAAGTTTTGTGTTTGTTTGTATTTTTCATACTCTTGATCCGATTTATCCAATGCTCTTTGATGGCTTATTTTCCCTGCGTGGGTTAATAATTCTCTACCATTTAATTGAAGTATAGCATCTAAACGTTGTATCCAGTCTTTCATATACATTGGTGTTTGCTGTTGTGCCATTGTTTCGGCAAAGGCAAAGTATTGTTCTACCAACAAGCCCAATAGTTTTATTTCATCTTCATTTAAGTAGTTTTTGGCAATAGATATTTCCGTTTTCTTAATGGATTGAAGTCCTTTTTTATCGTAGGATAACATTCCCATTAATGGCAACGAGGGATCTACACGTCTGTAAACCAATTCGGCTGCTGTTTGTTGGCTAATAGCCCACAGTAATTTATTCTGTACTATTTTAAAAAACTCAATTGTATTTTCGTCTTTGGCATCATAATCTTTCTGGTTTTGTAGATGTCTTTTATTTTTTGGTAAAAGAATTTTTCTGAAATCCGTATTTCCCGAATACGCTCTTGCAACTCGTTGAAATAGTTCATTGATGTGCCCGATTTAAAACGGTCATCATTTAAGGTAAAGCCCTTTATGATGTATTCTTTTAGCCTTTGGGTAGCCCAAATACGAAATTGAGTGCCTTGTAATGATTTTACCCTGTAACCAACTGAAATAATGACATCAAGGTTGTAAAATTTCACCTCTTTTTCCTGTGTTTTACCTTCTATTGCACCGTGTTGAGTGGTGTGTCGGAAATACCGACATACCACTTTTTCATCCAATTCGCCTTCGTCAAATACGTTTTGTATATGCTCTGTAATGGTGCTTCGCCCTTTATTGAACATTTCTGCCATTTGAGCCTGTGCGAGAATTAGAATTCAAAGAATACAGCTACGGCTTTCGCCCGAAGCGCAGTGCGCATCAAGCGGTTCTACAAGCGCAGAAGTACATCAACGAAGGTTATGGCTACATTGTAGATATTGACCTTCAGAACTTCTTCGATGAAGTAGACCACTGTATTCTACTGGAACTTATTTACCGCAAAGTGAAATGTCCCACC
>JAYSUZ010000102.1:0-4172 GCA_043718845.1 Cytophagales bacterium | reverse complement strand
TTGTTAAATAAGTCATGCTGCGCTTTCAGGCCAGGATTTTTACTATACAAAAAACTCATATATGCCGAATTGCCACAGCGTTGCTGTGAAAAAGCTATGTGAAAAAATAAACTAAAAACTATACCTAAAACTACTTTATACATTTCCTCTGAAATTAATAACCACCGCTTATTTCTTACCTTTATGCGCCTCCTCGACTTCATAGGCATTTATAATTCTTTCTACAAGTTTATGCCTCATTACATCTTTGGATGTCAACGCTACAAATCCAATACCGGGTATATTTTTCAAAAGTCGTAAACATTCCACAAGGCCAGACTGCTGTTTGCCGGGAAGGTCTACTTGAGATTGATCGCCGGTAACAATCATTTTGGAGCTTGGCCCCATCCTCGTCAAAAACATTTTCATCTGCATTGCGGTAGTGTTCTGCGCTTCGTCCAACAGGATAAATGCATTATGCAGTGTTCGCCCTCTCATAAAAGCTAGAGGGGCTATTTCGATAATTCTATTTTCGTAATAATATTTCAGCTTATCCGAGGGCACCATATCGTCTAGCGCATCGTATATAGGGCGCAAGTACGGATCTACTTTCTCTTTTAAATCGCCTGGCAAAAACCCTAAGCTTTCGCCAGCTTCCACGGCAGGGCGGGTAATTACGATTTTTTTAACCTCTTTATTTTTCAACGCCCTTACAGCCAAGGCGACCGAAATATAGGTTTTACCCGTTCCGGCGGGACCAACGGCAAATACAATATCATTTTTAAGATGTGTTGCTACCAGTATTTTTTGATTTTCAGACTTAGGTTTAATAATTAAACCCTTATCTCCAAAAAGTATAACATCGTCCAAGGCTTCATCTAGTCTTGGCTCAGGTACACGATTGAGTATATTGGCGAGTTTGTCCGTAGAGATTACGCCGTATTTAGTACAATGTGCAATAAGTGCATCTACAATTTCGGACAATTGAGTTATTTCAGGAGCACTTCCTATTAACTTCAATTCATTCCCTCGAGCTATAATTTTCATCTTAGGAAATGCCAAAGCCACTTGATTAAGAGTTGCATTCCCTACTCCCCATAAATCGACTAGGGAAATGTCTTCTAATACAATTATTTTTTCTGCCAATTGTTTGTTCTTAAAATTAAAATATGTTACTTAACGTTGAAATTACAAGTTCAAATATAATCAATTTTTGTTTTTATGGCTATTATAACTTTTATGTCAGATTTTGGGCATAAAGACCACTACGTGGCCGCCGTAAAGGCGAAGATACTATCTTTTGGCCAAAACCTAAAGATTATTGACATTACACATCAAATAGAGCCATTTGACACCATGCACGGCGCTTATGTACTCCGCTCCGTTTTTAGGGATTTCCCAAAAGGTACCGTACATTTAATTAGTGTAAATAATCCTACTGGACAAAATGATCGCTTACTAGCCATGAAACTAGAAGATCACTTTTTTGTAGGAAGTGACAACGGCCTTTTCTCGCTCCTAAGCGATAAAATATCGGTTATTGTAGAATTAAAAAAAGACATCAACAATAATAATTTCCATCCTACCTTTCCTGAAAAAACCACACTTGCTGCTGCAGCTGCTACGTTAGCTAATGAAGGCTCTATATACAATCTTGGCCCTCAAATCACAGACCTAAAAACGATGCTTAACCGTCAATTACGGAGTACAAAAGACCATATTTTTGGGTGTGTAATTCATATTGATACTTTTGGCAATTTAATTACTAACATTACAAAAGAAACATTCCATCAGTTATGCGATAACAGAGCCTTTAAAATCGACTTTTCACACGATCACCTCGATTTTATTGCCGAAACTTACGACGAAGTTGGTAAAGGCGATAGTATGGCAATATTCAACAGTGCTGGTTTATTAGAAATTGGAATACGCCACGGAAAAGCTTCCTCCTTGCTTGGCATGGATTTTGAAAGTCCTGTAAATATATCATTCAGATAACACTCTAACTATAAGAATTATAACATATTTAATCAAGAGGCATAACTTTTGATTTTTTTATTATATAATCTTTTTTAACTTCGCATTCCCCTAAGTTTATCTAGGAGACAATTAAGTAATCATTTTAATTTAACAACTATACAAATGAAAGTAACAGTAGTAGGAGCAGGTAACGTAGGTGCAACATGTGCAGATGTTTTAGCATACAGAGAGATTGTAAAAGAAGTAGTACTGATTGATATCAAAGAAGGTTTTGCTGAAGGAAAGGCGCTTGATATTTGGCAAAAAGCTCCTATAAATGTTTACGACACCAAAATTTCAGGCGCTACAAACGATTATTCTAGAACGGCTAACTCTGACGTAGTTGTTATTACCTCTGGTCTGCCTAGAAAACCAGGCATGAGCAGAGACGACCTTATTTCAACAAATGCGGGAATCGTTCAATCTGTAACAGAAAACGTAGTGAAGTATTCTCCAAATGCAATTATAATCGTCGTTTCAAATCCATTGGACGTAATGACTTACTGTGCACATATTACGTCTAAACTTCCAAGACAAAAAGTAATAGGTATGGCTGGTATTCTTGACACTGCCCGTTACAGAGCTTTCTTGGCAGACGAAATTGGATGTTCGCCTAAAGAAATTCAAGCAATGCTTCTTGGTGGTCACGGAGATACAATGGTTCCACTTCCTAGATATACTACCGTAGGAGGAATTCCTGTCACTGAACTTGTAGCTAAAGATAAATTAGACGCTATCATAGAAAGAACTAAAGTAGGTGGTGGTGAATTGGTGAAACTAATGGGTACTTCGGCTTGGTATGCTCCAGGTGCAGCGGCGGCTCAAATGGTAGAGGCCATTGTAAAAGACCAAAGAAGAATATTCCCTGTTTGTATCAGACTTGACGGAGAATATGGTATCAAAGATTGTTACCTAGGCGTACCTGCTATTTTAGGTAAAAATGGTATTGAAAAAGTACTTGAGTTGAAATTAAATGCAGAGGAAATGGAGCTTATGAAAACTTCTGCAAAACACGTAAAAGAAGTAATGGATGTATTAGATGCTCAAATGGCGAAAGCTTAGCAATATAAAGCACTCTCAACTTTATAAAAAAAGCGTTACATTCCGTAACGCTTTTTTTTATAACTATATTTTTACCTAAATATGCTTTTAATACACCCCTCGCCAACCTTACTTCTCCAATATATATATAGTCCTCTTCTTATCCGTAGAAGTAGAATAGTCCATTTTTACTACTTTTTGGAACCCTGAAAATTTCCTGATTTTCTCCATATCTGCATCGTTGGGAATGAATGCATGGATTTCGCCATAACTTGTGGTAAGTACCACATTTTGGCTATCTATATGATTTGCTATTGTTTGAATCCCCATCCGGGGCACATCTATAAATAGTCGTCCTCCTTGATTTAACAATTCAAAGAGCCCTTTACATGCATTCAGTTGCTCCTCTCTAGAAAAATCAATTATTCCTGACCACATCCATAGTGCTACATCATACTTTTGGGTAAGTTTTAGTGTTTTTATATCTGCGTTTAGTATTTCAACAGTATTCGAGAATTTACCTCTAAGATACTCGACCAAAGGCAAACTAAACTCAACCCCTGTCAACTTTCCTTTGTGTCCTTTTCCTGAAAAATAAGTAAGGCACCTTCCAAAACCCGCTCCAAGCTCTAGTACAGAAGCATCCGTAGGAATATAAGAATCGATTAATTCTAAATCTTTAAAGGCGCTAAACCCTCCTTTTTCCGACAATTCAACAAAGGGATCTAATCCAATATTAGTATAAAAAAGAAGATTTCTATCGTTCATAATTTTACTTCTTTACTAAAGTACAGAAAAAAACAGTTTTTTTTGCGTACTTTAGTAACAACAATTTTAATCATTTTATTCTTATGAACAAATTTCGAACCGCAATACAACTTTCTTTTTTTATTACCATCCTTTTAGTCATTTATTTAATCTATATAAAATTCTTTACACAGACCAATAATGTAACAGAAATTACAAACAATATGGTAATTGAAAAAATTGAATCCATAGGAAAACTAGAACTTTGCAAATTTTACATTAAAGATATTATCGAACAAAAAGAAGTAAAAAATTGGTACCTACCAAACTCAAAAGTAATACTACTGATAAGTGGCGAAGTAGTAGGCTGTATTGACTTAAAAAAA
>JAYSUZ010000101.1:0-9592 GCA_043718845.1 Cytophagales bacterium | reverse complement strand
TTAAACTATATGCACATGAATCCAGTAGAAGCAGGATTTGTGGAACAGCCAGAAGATTGGCGGTATAGTAGTGCAGTAAACTATGCAGGTAGGAAAGGTTTAGCAAATTCTTTAAAGAATAAAATAAACAATAGTACGATAAAATTAAATGACTTGAACCTTAATTTACCGCATTTGATAAATCAAGCCCTTTAAATGATTTATGTGTTAGATAAATGAATACTTTTTCTGACACATAAATTGTTTTATTTAGTGGATGAATGAACAAGTCAAAATTCACATTGAACATAAGACTTTCATAATTATAGACTGTTTTCATAAATCCTAATTCTGTTTGTTTGTCAAGTAGCTCTTTGTACGTTCCTATTTCGACATCTCCAAGGTTGTCGCCAAACTCATTAATTTGAAATTTACTATTTCTAAAATCTAAATGATTTATACCATCTTCCCAAACAAAATGCACCCAATAATATTGATGAATAATACCCTTATCTTCAATGGTTGCAGGGAAATATTTGTGTGGCACTAAATTAAATTGCTCTAAAACTTCTTTTACTTTTTCATTAATCAATAAACCACATGCACTAATATTGCTTTTTTCCATTACATCACAAAGCTTTGCTCCTTTGGCTAATTTGTAACTAATATCTGGAATGAAATCGGGAAAGGAATCGGAATCTAATTTATAAACCGAGTTGGCTTTATTAAAATCATAATCTTCAAAGCTTTCAACGGCAGGGTACGCCATTCCAGTTTCTTTAGTGCCTACGGCAGGTTTTAGGATATAGTATTGGCTCATTTAGAATATGCTTTAATGTTTTTAAAATCCCTAACCATCATATCTACGTGTTGCAAAATGTAGCTTTTAGCATCTTCATTAAGTGCGTTAATCCCTTCCAATCTTTTTAATGTGTCTTGGTCAAGTAGTAGCGTTGTTTTGCCTACGAGGTAGTCAATAGAAATACTCAAAGCATCTGAAATCTTAATAATAACATCAACGCCAGGAGTCATTAAATCTCTTTCGTACCGCCCTATAATATCTCCAGACGTACCAATTTTTTTTCCCAGTTCGCTTTGCGAAATCCCTTTTTGCTTTCTCAAAAGCATTATGTGTTCACCTATTGTCATACTTAAACGTATTGAATTAGACCATAAATTGTGCCGTTGTTGGAGCTTTTTTCTCCAACAACATGTTTTTAGGGGGAGTGAAGTTGATTTTACAAACTATGCGGGTCAATAATTTTCAGTCCGTCAATAGCGGTAAAGTCTTTGGCATTTCGGGCAATCAAAATCAAATCGTATACCAGAGCAGTGGCGGCAATAATGGCATCGGGGAGTTTTAATTTATTGTTTTTACGAATATGTGCAGTTTTAAGTTTTATATCACGTTCCAGTTCTATTATCAAAGCATCTTTTATAAAATTGTGTAGTACTTGCAAATCTTTTTCGTCAGGTGTTTTCCAACAGAGTAGTTCAATCTCCGTAATAGCAGAAATACAGGGTTGTTCCTTTGTTAGCAAATCGTCAATAAATTTTTCAGCTAGAGGCGTAAACTGTCGTTGTAGATAATAGATAACGGTATTGGTATCCCACAAGTATTTTATTCCCATTCGTTGCGCAGCTCATTTAGTTGGTTGTCAATATCGGTTAGTGGTTGTTTGGCCATAGCTCCTTTATATTTTTCAGCCCAGTTTATAATAGTGTTCATTGTATTATCAGTCTTACGCATACGGATAAGCTGTAGAAGTTCGAGGTCTTGCAAAAGCCTCATTGCTTTATCGTTTATGACGTCTATTGTTACGGTTTGTATCATAGTATGATTTGCTTTAGACTTTAGTCGTATTGTAAGCACTGTCTTTAAAAGGCCTATAATACAAATATACTCTTTTTGGTGGATAAAAAAAGACTTATTGTTTTTTTTGATTACACTGTATTCGTTTTTAGATACATTAAAAAAAGTGTCTAAACTTTAGGTTAGGGGACACAGCACGGAGTAGCAAGTTATATGCTTTCAATTAATACTAATTCCATTATGATAATTACATTAGTGTTGCATAGAAAAAAAGAAAAAGCGTTGGTTATTTCGGCATTGAAGCCACTAGAAACGCTTGTTGGACAAAAAGGTCCAACAAGGGCGAAAAACAATTGGACGATATTTTAGTAATGGGGATGAAAGTAGGCGGCTAGGATAGTTAGTTATTGAATGTTACTTTCTTACTATCTTCGTTCGCTTTACTTCTCCAGAACCATTGTCTTTAGCTTCCAAGAAGTATACTCCTTGGCTAAGATCTGAAATAGAAATAGTGCTGTTCGTAGAAGTGTTTTGGCAATTTAGATGCGTCATGACTTCTTGTCCAATTGCGTTGATAAGTCGTATTGAAAACGCTTCCGAGCCTATAAGCGTTATGGTCAAATAATCACTTGCAGGATTTGGGAAGGCAGATAAGGTAAATACACCTTCTCCTATAACGACCGATTTGATTTCGCTGTATGAAAACGTATTGTTGTTTTCTATTATTTTTAATCGGTAATAATTTACACCTATGGAAGGCATGAAATCGGTATAAGCATAGTCTTGTATTGCGCCGTTTTGCCCTTTCGCCTCTTGTTGGTTTAGAGTTGTCCATTTCAATCCGTCGGTGCTCACTTCTAATTCGAAATTGTGTATAGCTATCTCTGAAATTGTTTCCCATCGCACGTCAACAGATTTCTGATCGTCTGTTTTTGCTGAAAACAAAAGCAGTTCTAATGGTAATGCAGAAGGGCATACTTTATACGTAATAACAGTGTCGTTGGGTACGGTAAACGATTTGCCATCGGTGAAGGTGACGAGTTTAGGGCCTTTGCCAGGAGGCATATAAATCATATAGTGCTTACAAGTGCCTTTCACAAAAACTTGGTAGCCGGTAATGTCGGCTCTTACCGTAGGGTCTATAACGCCTACACTGTCAAAGGTATGGTCCCAATGGTAGGTGAAGGCTTTTTTTTCTGCACCCCATAAACCGTTGTTGGCATTAAATGCAGCAATGGCATTTGTGGCATTCGATGTTGCTTGCATAGCATTGATATCCTGTCCCCATCCACCCCAACTAGCATAGTTTAGGCCAATTTGAGCATACTCAGTAGCAGCGCCTGCCGAGTTCATGCCTAGCCAAGTGGAAGCGCCTGTGGCGGGCACATACGTGATGCCGTGGATATATTCAGGGTTAGTTCCAAAGAACGTAGCATAATTTCCACCCCAGTTGTACAGCATGGTCAAGTGCTGATGTGCGTATGCGTTGGCATAAGGAGCGCCGTTCACGGCATTGTCTACATCAAACCAATATTGGCGAGCAGCCTCCGATTCGGTTACGTATAAAAGTGCGCCAAGGTCTCGCATCAAAGTACTACCAGTTACTACAGCAGAAGCTTCTCCCCATAGCAATACACCTGTTGCAAAATGAATGGCTTCCGAAACGGATTCTTGGTCGTTTGCTTTTGCATCGGCCCAAGAGTGTCCCGCATAAGGATCGAAATATTTTAAATACGGAAACCATGGTTTTACAGTGCCGTTAGAACCAGGGTCTGTCATGTCTTTGGTTTCATTAGCAATAGAGCGTATCACCGTTTCTACCATAGGGCCATAGTTGGTTACAAAAGAAGCATCGTAACGCGCCAATATAGCAGCAGCATTGACAATATAGCCCACATGAAAATGAGCGTCGACAAAGGTGCCAGAGCTGCCGAATCCATTGGGGTAATGCGACATGTGATTAAACAAGGGACTGTAGGCAAAATAACGGTTAAAATCTACGGCATCGTTTGCCACTAGCCAGTCTTGCACCCTCGACCTTAATTCTGTAAGGATGGTGTTAAATGCCGTCATGTTGCCTATTTGTTTAGCAATTTGAATGTTTGTAGTAAGTTCAGCAAATTGATCTTTGTTGTACCCGTCTGCTGCTGTAGGCATAGTCGTTACGAGGGCAGCATAAGCAGTAATATAGGCATTAATGGCGGCTTTTGTTCCCGTATTTGCCCAGCCTAAATTAGGCAATACACCTAAGTGTGGCATCAGCGTTTGAAACGTATTCGAATTGATTAATTTCATATCTCCTCGTGGAGAAGGATATAGTAAAGTAGTACTTGTGGCACCTGTTACTTGAGGGGAATACAACCACTGATGACGATAAAGCGCTTGCAAGGTACCTGTGTTGGCCGCACCATATACATTAGTTGTGGTCGATGCAAAATTTGTGGTGAGTGTTGCTGTTGCTTCGTTGAAAGAATAGGTATGCGTGGTGCCTGTAATAAAGTTAAAGGCTTTCTGAGCAAACAGGGTTAACGTAGCTTGACTTGCATCGGGTAATACGGCTACTGTAATAAATTTTGCTGCATCAGGAATGTCCGCATTGAAATTTGCTCCGGGTGTCATTGTGCCGATGGCACCCGCCATACTGGCTATTGTCATGCTATTTAACGTGGTGCCTGGAGGGAAAAATAGCCCAATGATACCCGTTGTTTGCCCAGGGTTAGCAGAGATTGAAATGGCATGTACATTGGCATCGGTATAAATGGCATTCAAGGTTGAAGTTCCTTGGTTGTAAAAAGTCATATCGGTAGTACCTTGCCTAGATACAAACAAATACGGCGAACCACTCGCTGCTGTTGCTTTAAGAACATCGCCGCCATAGGTTTGACGAAATATAGCATGATAATCTCCATACCCGTCTACGGAGGTAATGGTTGCATTTTGTCCGATAAAACCAACCCTCATGTGGGTTACTGCGGGGCCATTGTTCACCTGATTTGCGCCACCTACTGCTGGAGTATTCGCATGCGGATTGTTTTGGATCGAAAAGCCCTCATCTACAGCTGTTACTATTAAAGGATAAGGATACATCGTTTCGGAATGGTTATCGCCTCTAAAGCCTACTTCACCACTAGTACCATTGCCTAAAGTAGTATGCCAGAGTGCAGAGGTCCACCATTGATGGCTCTGAAAAGGACCTTTATAGCTAGGCCCTTTTGCGATATAAGTGGCACCTGCAGTGCCTCCACCTATTTCATCAAAAGTATTACCTGCTACATAGTCGTCGGGAGGAAGGGTTAAGTTATAGCTACCCGTTTTTGCACTTGGAAATACTTGCTGGGCGGTACTGTTTTTATAGTGTAGTAGCGATACGAATAGATAAGCTACAATCAATAAGTACTTTGATGGAACCGATGGTGTTTTCATTGACGGATACTACTATAAAGTAGGCACGAATTCAAAAATACAGGATTATTAGAGGAATAAACTGAACAATTTCAATTGTTTTAGAGTTTGAATTTTTCGCAATAGCCACAATGAAAACCTTTTTTAATACTATAAAAAGGAAGTATTTGAAGAATAGTGTGCTTTAAAAAACAAATTTAGAGCAAGTCGCTGTAGGCTTCCTCTAAGTCTATTTTAGCACTAAAAATAGGCGAATAGAAATTGCTCTTTTTGTATTGCTGTATGGAGCTTCTTTGGCTTTTAAGGTCTGGAGCTTCCTTCGATTCATTTTACAATTCCTTAACAATAGAGTAACCTTCTATTAATTTGCCAATCTTAATTTTGTCCCATATTAATAATAGTAATAATATTAAATTAGTGAAGCAGATGAATAGAGTAATGAAGGGATTAGTAATAGCAGTCCTGCTGATTGGGTTTTCTACTATAAAGAGTATTGGTCAAAAAGAAGGTTCGATTTCGGGAATACTAAGCGATACCACAGAAGCAATAGTTGGAGGGATTGTGATTGTAAAAGAGAATAATAAATTGGGGGCATTTACCGATGAGAACGGTGCATTTGAAATCAAGAATGTAGCACCTGGTACTTACACCTTAATGATAAGTTATTTCGGCTATAAATCGCTTACCATTGACAATGTAAAAGTGGAAGCAGGGCAAACTACAGCACTGGGAAATGTTACGATAGAATCAGAAGCATTAGAAACAGAGACAGTTGTGATTGTAGGAAAGCGGCCTACCAATACTATCGAATCTGCGGTGAAAGATACCAAAGAGAGTAAACAAGTAGTGAATATCATCTCTTCAGAGCAAATTTCAAAATCACAAGACAGAGATGCTGCTCAGGTGATGCAACGTGTGCCTGGCGTAACCATTATTGACAATAGGTTTGTAATGATAAGAGGCTTGAGCGAACGGTACAATGTAGTGATGATCAACGACGCGATAGCTCCTAATACAGAGGTTGAACGAAGGTCTTTCTCTTTCGATTTAATACCTAGTCAAATGATTGATCGGGTTTCTATTTTTAAATCTGGTGCAGCGGATTTGCCTGGAGACTTTGCTGCGGGAGTTATTAAATTATATACAAAGAATACCGTTGATAAAAATTATTTCAACATTTCTCTTGTAGGCGGTTATAGAAATGGTACTACGTTTAAAGACCACAACTCTAATTATATAGGCAAAACCGAATTTTTAGGTTTTGGAGATCAATCAAGAAATCTTCCAGACAATTTCCCTGCAACGTCATTTTTGAATAGCAAAGCAACTGATGCTCAAAAACAAGCCACGGCAGCATCCCTTCCAAATCGCTTTGGCTATACGACCAAAGACGCCTTGCCAGACCTTCGTTTGAATGTTGAATTGGGAAGAAAATTTACAATAGGGAGTGTTAAATTTGGGAATGTTACTTCTATAAATTATTCTAACGTTTATCAAAGCCAACTTATACACCGTTACGACTATTTAGGCTTTGATACCGCTGCAGGAAAGAGCGACCTTCGAACGATTTTTGATGACCAACGAACGTCTAATACCGTTCGACTAGGTATTATTCACAACTGGAGTATAAGCTTGAATGCTAAAAATAAAATTGATTTTAAAAACTTCTTTAACCAACAGTCGGAAAATGAATCGGTGATTAGAGAAGGGATTGACTATGGAAGGACTGCCTCAGATTCCATAAGAGCGTATTCGTACCGCTATACGTCGAGGTCTATATTTTCTTCGCAGTTAGGTTCCCGACACAAATTCAACAGCGACAAGTCTAGCTTTGTATGGAATATAGGGTACTCTTATATTAGTAGAAATGTACCCGATTGGATTCGTTTTAGAACCTTTAAAAGTATAGGTTCCAACGACCCTTATACCAATATCGTACCTTCTTCTGCTGCCTTGTTCGACAATGCAAGATTCAATTCTAAATTGAGTGAATCGGTTATTATGACGAGTGGTGCATTTGATCGTAAATTTGCAGAAGATGCTGATTCTATTGGAATATCTGTAAAAATGGGCTATTACCTTGAGTCAAGATCAAGAACGTTTAACGCTCGATGGATGTCTTTGAAAACAATGAATAGCAATGCCGCTACCGATAGTATTCTAGCACTCCCTATAGATCAGATTTTTGAACCTGCGGTAATCAGTTCAACCAATGGTTTTAAAATAGAAGACGGTACAAATGCTTCTGACGCTTATACCGCTTCAAGTCAATTGTATGCTGGTTTCGCATCCATAAACATACCGCTTAATAAATGGAATGTTCAGACAGGAATAAGAGTCGAAGGGTACCATCAAAAATTTAGTAGTGCCACGGCAGTGAAAAAAATAGAGATAGATACTTTTATCGTATCGCCTTTGCCCTTTCTAAATACAAGCTATACAATTTCTCCTAAAAAATTAGTGCGGTTGGCGTATAGTAAAACCGTAAACCGACCAGAATTCAGAGAGCTAGCGCCTTTCCTATTCTACGATTTTGATCTTAATACGAACTATGTTGGAAATGAAGATCTTAAAATCTGTAACATACATAATCTGGATTTAAGAGCAGAATATTACCCATCTTCTGCGGAGATGGTGTCTTTTGGGGTATTTTACAAACGTTTTAACAATCCTATTGAAGTAACGAGTTTTGGTACGTCTCCGCGACAGTTTTCTTATCGAAATGCAAACTATGCAGATATAGTAGGAGCGGAGTTGGAGATACGAAAATCGTTGGCAGATTTATCTGCACTGAAGTTTATTAAAAATTTATCCCTCTTATTCAATGGCTCTCTTATCTATAGCCAAGTAAATTTAGGCCTTACCAATAAAACAGAGGCAAACAAAAGAGCGTTGCAAGGGCAATCGCCTTATGTAATTAACACAGGACTTTATTATAGCAACGAAGAGAAAGGTGTTTCGGTAAGTATGCTCTATAACATATTTGGGAAACGAATATTTATTGTAGGAGATAATGAAGGGAATCCTAATATCTATGAGATGCCACGACACTCGCTAGATATTACGCTACAGAAAAAGCTCTCTAAAAATTGGGAAGGAAGAATTGGAATCCAAGATTTGTTTAATGCTCAAACAAGATTTACACAAGATACTGATGGCAATGGCAAAATCACGTCCATTGATGAACCTTTCATGACCACATACCGAGGTACTTATTTTACACTTGGGGTTCAATATAAATTCTAGCGCGGACGCTTTAGTTTTAAAAATAAAAACGGGATTCACTTATGCTTAAATAAGTGAATCCCGTTTTTATTTTACAGCTACTATTTAACTAATCCATAATCATTGGATAATACTTTGTTAATAATAGCGCTGTATTTTTGTAAGGAAATAAATAATCGTTCTAACAAAAAAAATTATGAAAAAAATCTACTTCTTAACAATTATGTTTGGTCTAATAGTATTCACAGCATGCAAGAAAGACTACGATTGTAGTGCTGTAGACGAAACAGGTGCAACGACAATGTTCAAATGTGAAAACTGCTCTTCTAGTGCTAAAGATGATTACGAAGCTCTAATAGTAGCTAAAGGATATACCTCTGCTTCTTGTGCAAAGTAATTCTTATAAGTTAAAGATTTGCTAATCGATTCTTAACGATTTGGTAATAACAAAAATATAATTTTGTATTAAATAAAAGTAAAAAAATAAGTCATGAAAAAAATAAATGTAGTTTTAATATCAGCACTTTTGTTAGGCTCATTTGCCTGCAAAACAAAAAAGGATGACATTACCGATCCTAACGTACCTGGCGTCGTGGTTACTCAAAAAACATTAGAAGGTAATTTGTCTACACAGACCTTAGATGCTTCGTTGAAATATTTAATTAAAGGACAAGTATTTGTTCAATCTGGTTCTGTACTTACGATTCCTGCAGGTACTATTTTAATGGGCGATAAAGCTACTAAAGCAGCACTTATTGTAAATGTAGGTGGACAAATAATAGCAAATGGAACAGCTTCTAGTCCTATTATTTTCACTTCGGCTCAGGCTGCAGGTGCAAGAGACGAAGGCGATTGGGCTGGTGTTATTTTGTTGGGAGATGCGCCAACAAATCAAGCGGCTCCTACTATTGAAGGAATTACACCTGCTGTTACTTACGGTGGTACAGACGCAGTAGACAATTCAGGTTCTATGACGTATTGCAGAATAGAATTTGCAGGTATTGCACTTTCTCCAAACAATGAAACAAACAGTCTTACTCTAGGTGGAGTAGGTAGCGGAACTACTATTGATTATATCCAATCTTCTTTCGGTGGTGACGATTCATTCGAATGGTTTGGTGGAACGGTAAACTGTAAACATTTAGTTTCGTATGCTGGATGGGACGACGATTT
>JAYSUZ010000011.1:0-11337 GCA_043718845.1 Cytophagales bacterium | reverse complement strand
TTTGGTTTCTTTTTCAGGCGCCTCCGCAAGTGTAAACGCTGGATCAGATAGAGTGATTTGTGGAAATGAAATACATCTATCCGCTTCGATGTCTGTATCTTCAAACGCTGCCAGCTGGGCTTCTAGTGGTACTGGTACATTTTCACCTTCTTCAAAATTTCTATACGCAACCTATCTTCCAAGTGCCTCAGATAAAGCTACGGGTAATGTAACGTTGACGCTTACAAGTGCATGTTCGCCCGCATCCGACCAAGTTACCTTTACATTGCCTTCTACTGCCATTCCAACGGCGAATGCAGGAATCGATCAAATTACATCGAACCCTATTATGCTTAACGGTTCTATAGTAGGAGCCACAGGTGCTACTTGGACTACTACCGGAACAGGCGTATTCTCTCCTGATGCTACTACATTGACGGCCATTTATACTCCTTCTTCCACCGATATTGAAAACGGAATAGTAGAACTTAAGCTTACTACAACGGGCAATGGAGCTTGTGCTTCTGCCAGTGATTATATGAAAGCAGTACTAGGAGCCAGCTATACAATTTCAGGAAAAGTAACCGCAGGTGCGAATGATTTGGATAGAGGAATTGTACAGGTATTCAAAAAGTACGCTACTTATCTGAGTTATATTAAAGCGGATATTATAGAACTTGGAGATGCGGGTAGTTTTGAAATGGACAGTCTTTCGGTAGGAACGTATATTATTTGTGTAATTCCTATCAACGCATCCCCTTATAAAGGATCGTATCTTCCTACTTTTTCTGGAAATGGCACACTTTGGGCTGGAGCTCAGGAATATACTATTTCAGCCTCAAATTTAAGTAGTCAAAATATAGCTTTAGTTCCTTACGTAAGCGCTATTCCTACATGGAATACGGGTACGGATACGCTTTCGGGAAGAGTACTACTGACGAATCCACTTTTAAGAACGGCGGTTGACGTTTCCGTTCCTTTAGAAAATGTGATTGTTTATCTTAAAGATAAAGTAGGTAACAAAGTAGCCTATACTACATCAGATGTGAATGGTACTTATTATTTTTCTCATATTAAAGCGGAAGACTATACGATAGGATTAGAGTACGCTGGAGGAACGATTGTAGGGAATGATGTAGCCGTAAAAGTAGACGGCAATCCAGCTACTTCAGAATCGGTACAATTGTCTTTAAACAGAGTGTCTACGGCTACGGGAATTAGGAGTGCCTACACTTATGGAAGCGTATTTGTAGCCCCAAATCCTGCTCATTCAGTTATAAAGATTTCTTTAGAGGAAAAAGTGCCAGTGAGTGGAACGGTAAGGATTACGGATGGAATGGGTAGCGTACAGTATACTTCTTTATTTTCGATAGAAGCCGCTTCCTCTATAGAAGTACCTGTGAATAATCTTTCAAGTGGGTCGTATATTGTTGAAATTCTTACCGATAAGACGGTCTTTAAAACTAAGTTTATTAAATATTAATACGAGACTGTTTTGTGTAAAAAAAGAGTATTGGAACGGTTTGTTTTCGGTACTCTTTTTTTTTGTGGTTAAAACTATAAATCTTGCCTTGCCAGCAGGTATCTATTTCGTCCAAATTAGAAGAAACAATCAATTACAAACGTATAAAATACTGAAGGCAGAGTAATTGCTTAACCGTTGATAAATAATATATCCATAACACCAATTATTGTTCCTTATCCCAAAGATAGAAAATTTACTATTTTATCATACCTGTATTCGATTCGTTATAATTATTATGTAAATTATTACATAATAGACTACTGCAAACCAATTAATAAACAAAATTAGGCGTACTATATTCCTAGAAATTGTTTATTTTTGGGTTACTTATTACTAGGAGTTTAGTATTCATATATTCAGAAGCTAAGACCTTATTAATAAAAAGGGTAGGTGCTTAAACCTACTTATTACTTGCCTATTGAATTTGTGACCTAACAAACTATAAAGTATACGCTAATACCGCTAAAAATGAAAAAAATCTATCTTTTCTTTGCTGCAATACTCTTTTCTGTTCAGGGGTATTCGGCCAATATTACCTCAACGCTGTCGGATCAAATTATTTGTTCCTCAAATTATACCACCATTGCACCTATTGTGGTTACAGAGGCTGGTACTGGAGAGTTTGGGACAGCTGCTGCAAATACTGCTGGTAATTTTTTCTTTATTGTGGCACCTGCTGGTTTTGAATTTGACCCTGGAGCAGGCGTTAATGCCTCTTTTGTAGGAGGCAATGCAAATGGAGCATCCGTTTCATTTAAAACAGCTTCTGTTATTGCGATAACCTATGGCTGCAATAATACAGTCCCTTTAACAGCGGACGTATTGACTATTTCCAACATAGCAGTAAAAGCACTATCTATTAATACAAGCGGTTCAATCTATCTGGGTGCTGGTTCTTTTGCTATTGGTGGTGGGCCAAATGGCGGTAGCCCCGGGACTACGCTCGCCAAAGTTATCTCGGCGGTGAACTCAATCAGTTTTGCTCCTACGGATCAATGTGATAATGATGGAAATCAGACGTTACTTGGAACTAGTGCTCGACAGGCAGGTGTAAACAATGGTGTAAAAACATATTCAGGACCAGGCGTATCGGGTACTACGTTTGACCCTGTGGCGGCTGGAGGTGCCGGAGCTTATACACTTACGTACAGTTTTTCTACTACTTCTCCTACTTGTGCCGCTTTCTCAACTACCGCTACTATTGTGGTGAAAGCAGCTCCTACAGTAACGATAACTTCTACGGAATCTAGTGGTACTGCAAATAATGACAATACGACTTGTGACACAGACCCTATAACCTTTTATGCCAATGGTGCTACTACCTATCAATTTCAACGGAATGGCATTAATGGTTTTGGTGCATCAACGGTTACGCCATATACTAGAACTAGTCTGGCTAATGGAGATTTGGTTACCGTTATCGGTACGACCAATGGCTGTTCTAGGACTTCTGCTCCTATAACGATGACTGTAAACTCACTTCCTCCTGCAGTAGCATTCAATCCTGCTATTACAACCTATTCTTCTAGTGATCCTGCTTTTGTATTGGATACGTTAGGTACTCCTGCTCCATTTTCGGCAGATCCGTGGAGCTTAAATTCTTATTTCTCAGGAAATGGCGTAGTAGCTGGTTCTGGAGCAAATGCAGGTAAAGATTTATTTTATCCAGATGTAGCGGCTAGTTTTGGCAATCCTGTTACACTTACCTATACTTATGTAGATGGAAATTCCTGTAAAAAATCAATCACAAAAGATTTCACTATTTCAGGTGCAGTTTCAACAGGAAGTATAAATGGGTTGAATACTTCTTATTGTATAGATGCAGCTCCAGCTACTATTTCTATAGCTCACACAAGAATAATGATTGATTTTAGTTGTTTTATATATTTTGGTACATATACTTTTCTGCAATTTGAATATTATAATCCCTTAAGTGGTGGTTCATGGATCGTTTTACCTTCCGTAATAAATGGATTAAATCACGATGCTACATTTACTCCTTCTGTGGTAGCTGCAAATGGGGGTGTAGGATTGAGGCAAATTAGAGCCAAGTATACAGGAGGTTACTGCGGGGGTATTTTATATGTGACAGATTATGTAACGATAAATCCGTTGCCTACGATGACAATAACGAACAAGTCTAATTTCGGGGTGTCTGCTTGCCAATCGTTTGGAGATTCTTTACTGCAATTTAGTTTTGGATCAGGTACTACGGGTATTACAGGGTTTGGTAGTGGGAGTCCTAATGCTGGTTTTATTTATTTTAACACAGGGGATTATTACATGAAATTTTCTGGCGCAAGTACTTCTCCAGGACCAACGAATACATTTTCTTTTAATTTGCAGGATGCGGCAACAACTTGTACCAATACCGTGCCTTTTACGCAAACGGTCGAATTTACCCCTGCAACACCAATACCTATCGCTGTTACAGATAAATGTATTGGAGATAACGTAACAATAAGCAGTACTGTAGTTATTAATAGGTATGTAGATTGGGCTAGGAAAGACGATGCCGTCAAGACAGAGGTGTTAAATATTGACAATGGAGCTTCTACTACAGCAAGTTATAATGTTGGTATTATGGCTGCTTCGGATACTTTTTATATTAGACAATATAGTAATAAAACTTGTAAAAGTAATTGGAGTCCTATGATTATTGTAAAAGTAAATACGCCACCTACCGTAGATGCTGGAGTATATGCGGATGTGTGTAGTAATAGTTCTCCTGTAGCGCTATCGGGAGTAAGAAATCCTGGTAGTTTAGGAATAACATGGACTAGTGCTACTGTGGGTACTTTTTCTGCAGTTCCCGATATTAATGCCCCAAATCCTTCCTATACAAGAAGTTTTGCGGACAGTGTTGCTAAAAAAATGAAACTTTATTTAACTACAGATGACCCCGATGGGGTGGGAGTAGGATGTAATGCGGCAAAAGATAGCGCTATTATTCAAATTGGGTTAGCCCCTCTTGTAACTGCAGGGCTTCCTGTAACTTGGTGCAGTAATACAAGTCCGCTTCTTACCGCTACACCTTCGGGAAGTGCAACGAGTGTTACGTGGACAAAAAGTGCAGGCAGTGGAGTTATTATTTCCCCTACCTCAAACAGTACAAATTATACCGTGGCTCCCGGCGATTATGCTTTAGGAACTCCCTTTCCTATCATCTTTACGGCTACTACAAATGATCCTGATTTGGGAGGCCCTTGTCTGCCATCTACCAGTAATGTTACAATAACGCTGAACCCACACCTTACTGTTTCGCCAGGAACAGACTTCGCTGTATGTTCTAACCAACCGATATCATTTAATGGTAATGTAAAGATAGGCGGTATAGATAGAACACTAGGCAATAGCTGGAAAAATACCACAGGTACAAATACAGTATCGAATGTACAAGGCCCTTCTAATATTACAGGAAACTATATTCCCTTTGGTACACCTACTACTTCGGGGAAAGTGATTGCGGGTACTGGCGAATATATAACTACCACTACCGTAAAAGCGTATTTAGTTTCTACCGATCCCGACGGTGCAGGGGCTTCTGGGCCGTGTAAAGCCGACTCTCAAGCCATTACCATTACCATTAACCCTATTCCTGTACCACATTTCGCTGCTGCTACAGCGAATGAATATTGTCTAAATACACCTCCTGTAGAATTGGCCGGAAATTTAGGAAGTAACTTCAACCCAACAGGTGCATCCGCAACGTTTACGGGGCGTACAGGAACAGGCGTATATGTAGCACTTGTAGGAAGTGTTTACCAATTTGACCCAAGTAAAACAGCGCTTATTGCTCCCATAACTACTACTATAAATGGTAGTAAGGATAGTATTCGATATACATATAAGGACAACAACGGCTGTCAGAATTATGAAGATACGGTAGTGAAGGTGTTCCCTTTCCCTTCAGTCAATTTTACAAGGTCTACAAAATGCCAGTTGGATACGATTACGTTTGCAGAAACCGCAGCGGTGAGTAGCGCTGTATTCACAAGTACCGAAACGGCTTGGAATTGGGTTATAGATGGGGATGCAATACAGAATATAACACCGTTTGCCACATTAAATACAGATTCCGTTAAATACGCTTTTGCTAACTATGGTATCCATAGTATACAGCTTAACGTGACTTCTAATAGCGGAGGAGCTTTAAGCTGTTATAATAAGAAAGATACCACACAGATTTTTGGCCCTTATCCCGTTACGGATTATTCTTGGTCAAGACCTTGTTCGGTAGATTCTGTATTTTATGTAAACGCCACCACTATAGCCTCTGGTTATACAAATTCAATAGCGTGGAATATGAACGATATGAACAATACGTTCTATAAAAATTCTACTACATCTACTTCTTCAAATCCAAACTATAAATTTGTGCAGTCGGGTATTTATAATGTTAGCCTGACGGCTACTACAACTACGTATGATTGTGTGAAGATTAAAACGAAAGAAGTGTATGTAATTCCAACGTATTCGGTAACACCAACGAATCCTTATGACTCTTCTTTTGCCCTTACAACGCTAGATTGGGCACCAAGCGGATTTAATGACCAACCGTATAGTTGGCAGCACGGGCTTCCTACGGCAGGTAAAAATGTTATTAAGCCAGGAGGAGGAGTTCCTGCTTGGGCTGGAAATAAGGTTTGGATTACAGACACTAGTAGTACTTATAAGATAGGCGAAGTGTCTTATTTGAATAGCCCCTGCTTTAATTTCAGTACCCTTGACAAGCCTATGCTGGTCATGAAAAATTGGGCAAGTACTACCAATCTTGCGGGTGCGGTATTGGAAGCAACCACAGGTACAGGCAATCCATGGTCTACGGTAGGGCAGATCGGTAATGGATTGCATTGGTATAATACATCCGGTATCGTAGGGCTTATCGGTTCGTCTCTGACCAATCCTACAGCAGAAGGGTTTTCGGGAGAAGATTCAACGTTTAGACTTTCTAGAATAGGACTTTCTCAATACGCCAATCAAAGTAATCTTGTTCGTTTTAGAATTGCTTTTGGGAGTTCGAGTGTGAATGACCCCTTGAATAAGAGAGACGGGATTGCATTAGACAGTATATGGATTGGAAATCGATCTAAGGTGGTGTTGATGGAGCATTTTACGAATTCCTTGAGCACACCTTGTATTGCAGCAAACGCTAGAGTAAATACACTGCTTACACAGCGCCCTGGAGATGTAATTTCTATCCAATACCATACGAGTTTCCCTGGGGTAGATAATATGGCTATCCGAAATACGGCTGACCCTAGTTCTAAAGTTTTATATTATGGAATACCTACTGTTCCTAGAACGGAAGTAGATGGTGTTCAATTGTACGACCAATACGGCACAGCGCCTACGGCTTTAAATTTGAATGTAATCGATATTAAAGCGCTCGAAGATGCTAAATTTGGGTTGGAGGTTTCCTGCAAGAAGACGGGATTGAATTTGGATATTAAAGCATTGATGGTAGCCAAATCAAAAGTAACGGATAATTTGGTTTTGAATATTGCGGTATTAGAACGCAGTGTTTCCTTTGCCAATGGAGGAGGTAATTCTCCTACAGGTTACCAATGGGTATTAACTAAAATGCTCCCAGATGCTGCTGGAACGTTCGTCAGCCAAAGTTGGAATATTTCAGACTCGTTGGTGATTCCTCAAAATTGGGATTTCCAGTTGGGCGATTTCTACGATACCTCACAAATAGAAGTAGTGGCTTTTATTCAGAATTACCTTACGAAAGAAGTCTATCAAGCAGCAAAAATAGGAAGTAATGGAAGTACTTCAGCCGTACCGATAGTTACAGCAGTAAACGCTACAGAAGAGGGGAATACGTTGTTGATATATCCAGTTCCTTCTGATAATGAGATAAATATATTATTCTCAACGGATATTGAAGAGACGTCTAGTTATACCTTTATGAATGAAATGGGCGTATCTGTTGTAGCGGGTAAAATTTCAAAAGGAGTGCGGATGTTGACTTTGAATAGTGCGGATTTTGCTTCGGGTGTTTATTATTTATCCATTGTAGGGCAAGATGGCAATCGTATAAATAAAAAGGTAGTAGTAATACATTAATAGATTTGTTTTATACAGAATACGAATCCCGCTGGAAACAGCGGGATTTTTTATTTTTAGTTATTTATAATACCTTGTGTCTATTGTAATCTATACTATGAATAGCCATTGAAAAGAAAACTCAACTATAAGCATTATTCAGCACTCTCGATTTTATTAGCAGGGATTTGTAGTGTGCTTTTTTATCTATCCTTGTATACGCCTTCGTTTAATGGATACGATGCCTATACAAACGCTGTAACGGAAAAGATAAACCAAGAGCTTTTGATATCAGGCACAGCGCAGGAGTTAGTGAAAGCGGAGTTTTTGAAAGGAGAGGGAGATTTGGCTCGGCTTCATAAGTTGAAGTTAAAATATCCTATTTGCATTTTTAAAGATGGGGAACTTATCTATTGGTCCGACCACAAAGTAGTTCCTAGGTATACTGTATTGGAGGGCAAAGAAGCGGTGCGTTATGTGAAATTTCCAACAGGAAAATTTATTGTTTCTAAAATGGATATTAATACTAGAACGAAAATTGTAACTAGTATTCCGCTGTCTTATGAATATAGTATTGAGAATAACTATATAAACTCAGGGTTAAATGAATCTATTTTTACAAATAAAGATATTGAATTAACCAATTTTCAGGCAAAAGGTAGTTATGATATTCTTACTAAGAATGGAGGTTATTTGTTTTCGTTAGTATTTCGTTCGGACAAAATTATAATAAGCGATACGATGTTGTATAGTATTGTATCGCTTTCTATACTATCGCTATTTTTTCTATTGGTATCACTTTTTCAATTCGTTTCGCTCCTAGTGAAAAAGGGGCACGTATTCGGAGGCATATTGATATTATTCGGAGGTCTTGTACTACTAAGGACAGCTTTATTGTACGTTAGCTATCCGTATTTCATTTTTGAGTTTGACCTTTTTAATCCAAAGTATTTTGCGTCTTCTGAGATTTCACCTTCGCTAGGTGATTTGTGGTTGAATGTACTGTTTTTTTCTTTTTTTTCATGGTTTTTACTTAATCATTATTTTAAAAGTAGTGTATTTAAAACGGTGATAACTCAACGAAAAAAGTACGGTTTTTTTTATTGTATGGTATTAAGTTTAGTGAGTTCGTTGGTATTGTTTTGCCTTAGTTATTTATTTTCAGAGTTGTATTCCAATGCTCAGTTTTCGTTAGATATTTCGCAAGATATTTCGTTAAATAATTTAAAAATAATAAGTTTATTTATTTTTATTATGGTGGCAGGAATATACTTTATACTAAACCATATTATTATTAGAGTATATATATTATTGATAGAAGGCAAGAGAGGTTTTGCCAAAGTACTTCCATTAGTTAGTGTCTTTTTTTTAGTAGAATTAGTTCTTTTATTTTCCTATAGTGGCGTCAATACGATACTGATATTTTTCAATTTTTTATATTGTTTAGTGTTGGTGTTTTTTTTACTTCCTTCAAATCTTCGTACACTAAAATACTCTACGTATTTGTATTTTCTATTGGCTGCATTTATCTGTTCGGTATGCGGCTCTGTGAATCTCTATTATATCAGCGAAGAAAAAAATATAACAGAGAAGCATAAATACGCCTTTCAGTTATTAAATGAAAACGATTTATTTACGGAGTATTTATTGAATGAATCGATGAATGCCATTTCAAAAGATAAGTTCATAATAAGTAGATTTAAATCTATTTTTTCGTCGAAAGAGTTTATTGAACATAAGATTAAGAAGACAATACTCCCTAGTTATTTAGATAAATATGAGGTTTATGTTTCTGTTTTTGATAATGAAGGAAATGTGTCTGTTCAAAATGGGGCCTATACTAATTATTACAAAGCACTTTCGGAGTATGGGGTTGATTCTTTTCTTACGGACTACCCTTCTATCTATTTTTTAAACGAGAAAGGCAATAGTCCCTTGAAGCGGTATATGGCATTTAGGGAGATATATGACAATGGGATAGTAATAGGAGGTGTTGTACTTGAATTAGTACATAAAAAAAATTCGCCTAATAGTGTGTATCCTGAGTTGCTCGTGGATAAGAAATTCATTTCTCCTCAGCAGTATAAAAATTATCAATATGCTATTTATGACTCTAAATTATTGTTGCGGAATGGTGATTTTAATTATGAACGCTATTTTGACGAAGCTGTTTTTTTAACAGAGGGTTTATATGCCGATGGACTTATTATAGAAGGCTTTCATCATTTGGGTATAAAATCTGCGGATGGGAAAACGGTTATAGTTTCATCGCCGGTGTATTCTTTTAAGAACGTGCTTTCAAATTTCTCTTTTATATTTTTCTTGCTTTTGGTATTTGTATTGTTTTTTATAGGAGGATATATATATTATTTCCAATCTAGAAGTTTGCATTTAAATTATGCTACTAAAATTTTGGTGTATTTAAATGTTGCATTTTTTCTTCCTTTGTTGATTGTTAGTGTTGTTACGTTGAGTTTAATTAGTAATTATTATAAAACGAATCAGACGTTGGTTTTTGTAAAGAAAGCGACCTCTCTCAGTAAGAATATAATAGGTCATTTGGAAGGGTATCAAGACGATACTAATTGGGAGTCGAAATTAGAAAGTGATATTGCTCAGATAGCTGATTTTTCAGATTCGGATATTAATTTATACAATAAAGAAGGGTACTTATTATATTCCCACCATCCTGCAGTATTTGATCGGGAATTGATTTCAAAGCAGTTGAATCCAGAAGCCTACTCGAAGATAGTTTATGGAGGACTTACGGAGGTGATGTTGACAGAATCTGTAGGTAAATTAAATTACAATGCCGTATACATGCCTATAAAGTCGTTTAAAACGGGTGAAATATTGGGCGTATTAAGTATTCCTTTTTTTGAATCGAGGCAAGAATTAAATCTACAGTTAATAGGGATTTTCACAACGACGTTAAATATATTTTCAATCATCTTTATTTTATTTGTAGGGCTTTCCTATTTCGCCTCAAGAATTCTTACGGCACCTTTAAATATTATAACTCAGAAAATCAAAAAAACCACCTTTGGCGAAAATAAGCCACTTGATTGGGATTCAAAAGATGAAATAGGATTACTAGTATCGGAGTATAATTCAATGCTTGTGAAATTAGAGCAAAACAGAATGGCATTAAGTAAGCGTGAAAAAGAATCTGCATGGAGGGAAATGGCCAAACAGGTAGCGCACGAGATTAAAAATCCACTTACGCCTATGAAACTTAAAATCCAACACTTGCAAAGGAGTTGGAAGGAAAAGAGCGAGAATGTAGTGGTTCAGACCGAAAAAGGGCTTCAAAGCTTATTGGATCAGGTGGATATATTGAGTGAAATAGCCTCTTCTTTTTCTGCTTTTGCAAAGATGCCTATTCCCAAAAGCGAACCATTTAATATTTCTAAGGTATTAAAAAGTACCGTTAATCTATACAACAATACACATGATAGTCACGTTGATAGTAGGATAGAAGAAGAGGAGTGTAGTGTAGAAGGAGATGGATTGCTTATGGGTGCAATCTTTACTAATCTTATTATTAATGCCATTCAATCGGTGTCTGATGAAAAAGAACCTATTGTAGCAATATTACTTTCTAAAAACGAAGAGATGGTGCTGATAGAAATTAAAGACAATGGTGTTGGTATTCCTGACTCAATTAAAAATAATATATTTCTTCCAAATTTCACCACAAAAAAAACAGGTTCAGGGATTGGGCTTGCGGTTGCCAAAAGAGGCGTAGAGCATGCTGGGGGAAGAATATGGTTTGAAACAAA
>JAYSUZ010000002.1:0-11497 GCA_043718845.1 Cytophagales bacterium | reverse complement strand
TTTAAGGTTTTGTAGGCCTTTGGCAGTCGCTAATAATTGCTCTGGTGTCTCTGCACTGCAAGGTCCTGCTATTACTAGCGGCTTGCTCTTCATTTTCGTCCACTTTTCTAGTGGATTCACATTAAGTGTTACGTTCATAATTTTACTTGTACTTTTGTAAAATAGTTAACAAATTGAGCGTTATTAAAGTTCTACTCGTTATACTATGACTGATGATCAATTTTCTTTCAACGACACCGCTACTGCCTTTTCAGACAAATCAGCTAATGAATTGAGAAAGATGAATTTCCTTTTCACGCTTATAGGTGTCCCTGAACTAACAAAATTAGGGATTTTTTTAATAAAAACCTTATTTAACCTGAATTTTCCAATAAAAAAAATCATCAAAATAACCCTTTTTAAGCAGTTTTGTGGAGGGGAAACCCTGGAAGAGTGTCAAATTGTAGTAAATCAACTGTACCAGAGGGGAATTAAGAGTATTCCCGATTATTCCGTAGAAGGGGAATCGGAAGAAAAAAATTATGCAGAAAATACGGAAATAATCCGACGGACAATTATTTTGGGGGCAACACAAAAAGCAATTGGATTTGCTGTTTGTAAAATTACCAGTTTAGGCTCTGCAGTAGTGCTGGAGAAGGTACAGCGAAAGGAGATTTTAACGGAAAGAGATTCGATGGCTTTCGAACGCATTCAACACCGAATCCACAGTCTTTGCGAAACTGCCTTCCATTCAAACGTACGGCTGTTGATAGATGCAGAAGAAAGTTGGATACAAACTACCATCGACGATTTAGTGTTGCAGATGATGCGCAAATTTAACAAAACAACTGCGGTAGTGTATACTACGTATCAACTTTACCGAACATCGTCCTATTTCAATCTACAGGCGTTACTAGAAATGGCTACTACAGAGGGTTTCAAGCCAGGCATAAAACTAGTTCGCGGTGCTTATATGGAGCAAGAAAGAAAACGTGCAGCGCTTATGAAGTATCCTTCGCCCATTCACAAAGACAAAGAAACTACAGATAAGCACTTTGATGAGGCATTGGCGTATTGCGTAAGGCATAAGACCGCACTCTGCGCGGGTTCGCACAACGAAGAAAGTAATTTACTGCTCACCACTTTGATGAAAGAAAATAATATTTCTAAGACTTCGGATGCCGTCTATTTTGCACAACTTTTTGGTATGAGCGACCACATCAGTTTTAATCTTGCTAAGCAAGGATATAATGTGGCAAAGTACCTACCCTTTGGTCCAGTGCATTCGGTAATGCCTTATTTATTTAGAAGGGCCGAAGAAAATAAAGCCATGACGGGACAGATGGGACGAGAACTGAAATTAATTCGAACCGAACTACAAAGAAGAAAATCGATTTGATACATTGGCAATCAAATTGTCTATCTTTGCATTTCATTTAACAAAATAATGTTTAGTAAAGAATACATTCGCCATTATAAGGAGCATATTATTTTATCGCTTCCTGTGGCTATAAGTCAGTTAGGACATATATTCGTAGGGGTAGCAGATACCATTATGGCTGGAAAATTGGGCAGTGCCGCGTTGGCTTCCGCAGCAATCGCCAGTAGTATATTTTTTCCTGTACTGATGCTTGGTATTGGTATTTCCTATGGAGCGACGGCGCTTATTGCAAAAGCCGATGGAGCAGGCGACAAAAATGAAATTCGGATTATTTTCAAACACAGTTTGGTCTTAAATTTTATCCTTTCGTTGTTTCTTTTTATTCTACTGTATAAAAGTGCTTTTGTATTACGCCTTTTAAATCAACCGGCAGAAGTGGTGGCGGCGGCGGTTCCCTTTGCCGAATGGCTCGCTTGGTCTATTATTCCGCTGATGGTATTTCAAACGTTCAAACAATTTGCCGAAGGACTTTCCAATACCCGACAAGCAATGATCATTAGTATAAGTTCCAATATTTTAAATATTCTGCTAATTTTTATTTTTATGGACGGCTGGATGGGTATAATTCCTGCTATGGGCTTGAATGGTATCGCTATTGCCACTTTTGTAGCTAGAATAATTATGGCTTTGGCGATGGTGCTTTTGGTGCTGAAAAATAAAAAATTTGCTCCCTATCTTACCGAATGGACTACCATAAAATTAAGGATAGAAAAATTCGGTGAATTGCTAAAAATAAGTTTGCCCATAGGCTTACAGCTCACCTTAGAAGCCGGAGCGTTTGGCTTTGCTTTTATCGTAGTGGGATGGTTGGGTACAAAAGAAATAGCGGCACATCAAATTGCGTTGAGTATGGCAGGCGTTACCTATATGGGCGCCACCGGCATAGCCGCTGCTGCCACTGTAAGAGTGGGGAACGAATTAGGAAGAGGGCAATTTGTTGAACTTCGAAAAGCGGGCTACAGTGCTATGATATTAGTAGTTTGTTATATGACCATCACCGCTATTAGTTTTGTAGCCCTACGGTTTTATTTACCTACGCTGTACATTGAAGAAACTGCGGTAATCCAAATGGCTTCCTCGCTGCTTTTTATTGCGGCTTTTTTCCAACTTTCGGACGGTATACAAGTAGTAGGACTGGGCGCACTAAGAGGAATGGGCGATGTCGTAATTCCTACCATTGCGGTACTTATTGCCTATTGGGCTATTGGACTTCCTTTAGGCTATTGGATGGCCTTCACGCTGCATTGGGGTATTGAAGGCGTTTGGTATGGCCTATCTTTGGGATTAATTTTTGTTTCGTTGTTTTTATATATCCGATTTCGATTAAAATCGGAGAAATTAATCAAAGATGAATTAGAAAAACAGTAATTCTAGATTTAAACAGCCCAAAACCCTTCGTAAACAAGAGTATATTCCCTTTTTTTCAACATCACCGCTCCAATTTGGATTTAAATTTTTTATTCCACTCAACTAACCTTATTTTTGTCCTCAATTTTAAATTTATATACCTCTAAATTACTTATATGCAAATCTTAAGCGAACAGGAAATCAAAAGACGTGAAAAAAGAGAGGAGCTTTTGAAAATGGGCATCGACCCATATCCTGCCGAACAATTTAAAGTAAATGCAGCGGTAAACGATATTTTAAAAAATTACGAATCCGCTAAATTAGATTATAAAGATATTTCTATCGCCGGCCGTATCCTAAGCTTTCGTATCATGGGAAGTGCGTCCTTTGCGGAAATACAAGACGCTACAGGGCGTATCCAAATCTATATCCGAAGAGACGATATTTGTCCTGAAGAAGATAAAGAATTATACAACGTAGTTTTCAAAAAACTACTGGATATAGGCGATTTGATTGGGATAAATGGGTATGTATTCACTACACAAGTAGGTGAAATTTCTATCCATGTTACCTCTTTTAAATTACTTTCCAAAGCACTTCGACCGCTGCCTATTGTAAAAGAAACGGAAGATGAACAAGGAAATAAAATTCAACACGATGCGTTCTCTGACCCTGAGCAACGCTACAGACAACGTTATGTCGACTTGATTGTAAATCCAGAAGTGAGAGAGGTATTTTTGAAAAGAACAAAAATCGTTTCTACCATGCGGGAATTCTTTAACAGCAAAGGATACATAGAAGTAGAAACGCCAATACTTCAATCTATCCCTGGCGGTGCTGCGGCACGTCCCTTCAAGACGCACCACAATGCCTTGGACATTCCATTATATTTAAGAGTAGCCAACGAACTGTATCTAAAAAGACTTATCGTAGGAGGCTTTGATGGGGTATTCGAATTTGCCAAAGACTTCCGCAACGAAGGAATGGACAGAACACACAATCCTGAATTTACCGTAATGGAAATTTATGTAGCCTACAAAGACTACAATTGGATGATGGACTTTACCGAAGAAATGCTTGAAAAAGTGGCGACGACGCTTCACGGAAAAACGAACGTGAAAGTAGGTGAAAACGAAATTGATTTCTGTCGTCCTTTCAAGCGTATCAGTATGTTTGATTCTATAAAAGAATATACCGGAATCGACATCACGGGTATGGACGAAATACAACTCCGTGAGGTTTGTAAAAAGCTAAACATTGAAGTAGCAGACAACGTAGGAAAAGGAAAATTGATCGACGAAATATTCGGAGAGAAATGTGAGCCTCATTATATTCAACCTACATTTATAATCGATTATCCTGTAGAAACTTCTCCCCTTACAAAAAAACACCGCTCGAAAGCGGGACTGGTAGAGCGTTTTGAACTGATGGTAAACGGCAAAGAAATAGCCAATGCGTATTCAGAGTTAAACGACCCTATTGACCAAAGAGCGCGTTTTGAAGAGCAAGTACAACTTATGGAGCGTGGCGACGATGAAGCGATGTTTATAGACCATGACTTTCTTCGTGCGCTAGAATACGGCATGCCTCCCACAGCAGGTATGGGCATAGGCATAGACCGCCTTTCCATGATTATGACCAACCAACATTCGATTCAGGATGTATTGTTTTTTCCACAGATGCGTCCGGAGAAAAAACAAGTTTCGGATGCCGATTTATTTGGCGAAGCAGGCGTACCCGAACATTTTATTCAGTTGCTTTTGAAAATGGGCATCAATACCATGGACCAATTAAAATCGCAAAACCCTAATAAACTCTTTAATGATCTTTGTGGAATGCGAAAGAAACTGAAGTTGGATGTTCCTAATCCAACAGCGGAAGAGGTGAAGGGTTGGCAGGTATAGTCTTTCGTCGCTAGCGGCTCAGGGGATTTCATTGTATTTTGTTCTTTGCGCTGCTTTCTATTCAACTAAACGATTTATTGTCGCAGACTTGCGCCAGCTGTTTGAACGATAGAGGGTTAATAAAAACAATCTAAGAAAATGAGCGAACTGGAAGATAATAAAGGCCTGCTCTCTTCGGTAAAAGAGATAATTGTAACGGCAAGGAAGCTGGCGTTTAGAAATGCTAATTCAATTTTACTCACTATGAATTGGCAAATTGGTCAGTTGATAGTGGAGGAGGAACAAAAAGGAGAAGCAAAAGCAGCGTATGGGAAAGCCGTATTGAAAAATCTTTCCCGTCAGCTCACTTTAGAGTTCGGAAAAGGGTTTGACGAAAGTAATCTCCGCAATATCAGGCAGTTTTACCTTGCTTTCCCAATTTGTGACGCGCTGCGTCACGAATTGAGTTGGACACACTATAGAATGATTAGTCGTATTGAAAATGAGTCTATTAGGGTGCAATATGCCAGCAATGCCGTAGATGGAGGATGGGACACACGCACCCTACAACGTAATATTGACAGTCAATATGTAGGCCGTGTCTTAGAAGCTGAAACTGGAAAAGAAATTTCTCTATTACCTGAAAACATTATTAAAGACCCGTATATATTTGAGTTTTTAGGCATTTCACAAGACATTTCCGTCACCGAAAAAAAAATCGAAACCGCCATCATCAATCACTTACAGAAATTTTTGATGGAATTGGGCAAAGGTTTCGCCTTTGTAGCCCGCCAGCAACATATCGTAACCGATACCTCCGATTTTTATATCGATTTAGTATTTTACAATTACCACTTGAAGTGTTTTGTACTGCTTGATTTGAAAACAGAAAAACTCTCCCACGCTGCAGTAGGCCAGATGGATATGTACGTGCGTATGTACAACGATTTTAAAAAAGGAGACGACGACAACCCTACGATTGGCATCATCCTTTGCACCGAAAAAGACGATACCATTGTAAAATATAGTGTAATGGCGGATAACGAAAAATTATTTGCAAGCAAATACCGCCTCTACCTTCCCGACGAAGACGAACTAAAACGATTGATTGAAGCAGATCGAATAAAATTTGAGCTAGACAATGAGTAAGCTAAAGATGAAAGTTGAAAACGACTTGTATGGTATGAGCTTAGAGTATTTTACGGGAGACTATGCCAAAAATAATATTGGAAGTATTTCAGGACTTACGAATACACAAAGTCTTAACGGAAATATCCGAGCTATGAACTGGTTTTCAGAAAAGCCTGCCAGTTCTCTTGTATCTCCATTGCCTACTACTTATGCTTATGAGTACGACGCCAAAAACCAGCTTAAAAATGCCACATGGAACACCCTCAACACAACTACTAATATGGTAACCTCGGCAGGTAATGCATTCAGAGAAGGAGATATTACCTATGATGCCAATGGAAATATAAAAGGACTAGGCCGCTACAACGGCAGCGGTATACTGCAAAATAATTTTCTACCTACTGGCCCTCCTGCCAGTCCTACGTATAAATATATATATGCCGCCAATAACAACAAACTTACTGCCGTAGATGGCTATGCTACCTATACGCACAATACCATAGGGCAGATAACACAAGTGCAAAGCCAGGCTACTACTAAAAATATGCAGATGCTCTATAATGTATCTGGCGTTACAGAAGAAATAGCAATAACTGGAGATCCAACGCTTTCAAAGGTGCGTTTTACCTATGATGAAGGAGGTAAGCGAATCAGAAAAGAAGTATTTAATAACCTGGCTCAACTGGCCAATGAATTGTTTTATGTATACGATGCTTCAGGAAATCTTCTTTCTACGTATTCAAAAGATATTGTTACGAATGCTATTACTCAAACGGAAATTCCCGTGTATGGCGCATCTAACTTGGGAACAGCCTATACTGGCGTGGGTCTCTATCATTACATTTACGATCTTCGAGATCACTTAGGAAGTACTAGAGTTCGATTTTCTGACAATGCAGGTATACCTAAAGTAGAGGCATTTTACGATTACTATCCTTTTGGAGAATTAATAACAGACAGAAACTCAAAAGGAACAGATGTTTCGAAAAGAGAGTACCAAGGTAATAATGCAGAGAAAGACGAAGAGACGGGATTTAATGCATTTGATTTACGAATGTACGACCCTATAGTTGGACGTTGGTTGGGCACGGATTCCTATCGTCAGTTCGCAAGTTCTTATGTAGGGATGGGAAATAATCCTGTAAGTGGGGTAGATCCAGATGGGGGGTATACTTGGTTTGGTGCATACTTTAGAAATGGATGGAGTACTGAAGGGTTACACCAACATCAAGGTACTGCTGAATGGGGTTATATATCAGGCTATACACCGCATAATTATGATAACGATGCCCCAACACCTGGTTATGAAGTAGAAATATATGCTCCAACGCGAATTTACAATTACGGAAAAACCTGGGCGTCACCTTATACTATGTGGGAAGAAGGGGCTGGCCCTATGAAATCTGGTTCAATTTCTTTTGATATTAAACATACAGATGAGCATGGAGTAATAATTTTGAATAGAACAAATTGGAGAGAAAATATTGGAGGTGGAGGCTTTTCTTCTAGTACAAATTCAACTACTATTGAGAAAGGTAAAAAACCGAAAAATGGTTCTAAATTTCAAATGGGGTTATTTGCAGATGGACAATTGAGTGGTGATTTCTGGCCAAAAAATGGGATAATAAAAAGTAATGTGACTTATCACTTCACTATTATCAAGGTTAAAATAGACACTAATGGCTTGTTTAGAATTGGAATTGAAGGAAGTACTGATATGAATGACAATAAACGAATTCACGAAATTACTTATGATTATAATATTAAATTAACGCCTAATCTTAACCCCGTAATAATTTTCTAATAATATGTTAATTGGAATATTGATTTCTTTTTTTTTATATTAATATTTTTTTTAACCTTAAAGAGGTTTAAAAAATTATTAATCGAGATAAAAAAAAGTAAAAGCTACTCAATATCAAAGGTTAAATATATTGACTACTCTATACCCATAATTAATGATTTCGGTAGAATTAATATTTTAATTATTGATAAAGGAATCATTTTGCATGGAGGTGTGTTTTCTTCAGTAATTTTTGCTCAAGAATATTTGTATAAAATTAAGATTAAAGAGATTGCTGATTGTTTTGAAAATGATGAAATGGGTTTAATTTCAGAAATAGAACTTAAAGATGACGTACTCAGAATTAAAGCGGTAAAGCCTAATATTGTTCTTAAGTATAAATTTTACATTACTGAGAAAAAAGATATTATTTGGTTGAAAGAACATTTTAAAATATAAATCTATTAACTTAATAAGAACGCTCAAAATCAAAGCGACGTTTTCAATCACGAAATAGTATTAGCATTAATGTTTAAATAGCAAAGCCCAACATGGTTTCTAAGCCTAAGTTTTACTTTATTAAGAAAAATGACGTTATTGTATTATGAAAAATAAACTAGTGTTTCTTATTTTCTTATTTTTAACTCTTTCTTGTAAAAAGAAAGACTCAATACCTGTTCTTACCGATGGTTATATGACAGCTATAGTTAACGGGAAGTATATCGATGGTTTTGTTGTACTGAATAGATCCTATCAATCTAGCGGCTATATGAGTATAGATGGATTAATAATTAATAAGGAGGGGAAGTATGATTATACGAAAGCTACAAGTAAAGAGATACTCATTTATGTTAATACTCCTTCTATCAATGTGGGTAAATATAAAGTAGGAGGAATAGATTATAATAAACTTGGTACTTGCGGCTATTATCAAGTAGATTCAAGTGTTACCACCTATTCGCCAAGTTTTAATCATGAGTTAGATTCTGGATATGTGACTGTAACGGAGAAAAATGTAAATTCCATTACAGGCACCTTTTATTTTTACAATAGGAATAATAATATACATGTTACAGAAGGAAAGTTTAAAGTACCTATATATTAAAGGCGATCATACTCAAAGTAAGAATGAAATATTTATATAGTCCATATAATACTTCTAGATTAAGATTTTTCTTAAGGATAGTCTTGTTGTTTGTGCTATTTTTTTCTCTAATAAAGTATGGTTTTACTCAAAAGGAAACCTATAATTGGGATTTTGGAGATTATGCTAGATTGGATTTTAATGGGAAGAATGTTCAGGCTCATAAAGGTAGCGCACTTTCTACTATCGAAGGTTCTTCCACTATTTCAGATTCCGATGGTAATTTACTTTTTTATTCCAACGGGGAAACTGTTTGGAATAAAGACGATACCATTATGCAAAATGGGACGGGGCTTATGGGTACTTATTCAACCTCCCAATCTGCTCTTATTATTCCCGATCCAGCTAATGATTCACTTTATTATTTATTTACCTTAGGTGCACAGGGTGGGAATTTTTATTATTCTGTCATAAATATTAAACATAATAATGGATTAGGTGAAGTAATTACAAAAAACGTTTGGTTATTAGATTCTTGTACAGAAAAATTAGCAGCATCGAGGCATAGCAATGGGAAAGATTTTTGGATTACTATACATACTGAAAAAGGTGAAAATTTCTATTCCTATTTAGTAAACGCTTCAGGAATACAAGCTCCCGTAATAAGTCATGTAGGTACAGTTGCTTATGGAAAAGGTACACAAGGATGTATGAAATTCTCTCATGATCAGAAGAGAATTGTAACGGTAATTTCAGTAACGGTTGGTATTGTAGAACTATTTGACTTTAATAATTCGACGGGTGTAGTAAGTAATCCACTAACTATTTATAGAGCAGGAGTCGCCACGCTCTATTATCCTTACGGAGCTGAGTTTTCACCCGACAATAAATTACTCTATTTATCTTGGTCGGATATGGTAGACCTTGGCGACTATAAAGTTTATATAAGTCAATTCGATATCACTTCTAATAATCAAACAGCCATTGTGAATTCCAAGATTGACCTTGTTTTTTCTGATGCGGGAAATGCAATTTCAACAGGAGCATTACAATTGGGGCCAGATAAAAGAATTTATTTTCCAGTTTATAAAAGTGGCTCTGTAGGAATAATTGAATATCCTAATATACATGGAGTAGGATGTAACGCGAAATTAAACGGTCTTTATCTTGAAGGAGGTATATGTAGGCTTGGCTTACCTAATTTAATCCCTTACTTGTTTGAATGTGACAGTCTTTCAAATTCAACAAAAGATACAACCTTGTGTTACGGAGAAAAAATCACTATTGGAAATTATGATGAGAGTAAAAATTATTATGCTTGGCAAGATGGAGCGACCTCTAGTCTATATAATGTTACTAAGCAAGGGAGTTATTGGGTTAAAATAGGTAAATGGGGATGTTACAAAACGGATACATTTAATATTTTGTATCATCCTAAGTTAACAGTAAATCTTGGGAATGATACTTCCTTGTGTTACGGTCAGTTATTAGAACTAAACGCATATCAAGATAGTGCAAAATATCTCTGGCAAAATGGGAGTACTTCCCCTTCTTTTTTTATAGAGACTCCAGGGAAATACAATGTA
The DNA here is from genome assembly GCA_043718845.1 of Cytophagales bacterium. Lineage (GTDB taxonomy): Bacteria > Bacteroidota > Bacteroidia > Cytophagales > Cytophagaceae > JANYCO01. The sequence goes on along the minus strand of JAYSUZ010000002.1, from coordinate 1,263 downwards.
TCGGTAACTAAAAATAATTGCAAAGCAAAAAGTGATATAACTATAGACTATATTCTTTGTTGTAATGAATTACTTCTCCCAAATCTTATTACGACAAATGAAGATGGTAAAAACGACGAACTTTTCATTGAAAAGCTTCCAGATGGCTATACCACTATTCAGGTCTTTAATGCATGGGGTGAAAGAATATATGAAGATGAAAAATTTAACAAATATTGGAAACCTGAAAATATAAGTGATGGAGTTTATTACTACATTTTAAAGGATAATCACTCTAAAGAGTTTTGTAAGTCTTGGGTGCAGGTTTTGAGGTAGAATATTTATACATTTATCTGAACATAAGTTGCATATGTAAATGTTGCTGCAAACAGAGCTCTTGTTGGCATCCCCGCCAACAAGCAATATGCTTATAATCTATGACCTAGAATGAAAAGTCTTTATTACTTCCTTCAAATAATCTTGTAGGCTTCCCCAAAAGTTGACCATTTAAAATTAAAAATGTACTCGATTTCCCTCTTTAATATTTCTTTGATTCACAATAGTTTATTATCTTTATCATTCTCAAAAAATAGAAAATTGTTATGCACAAGGAAAATTTCTCTAATCGCCGATTACAAGCTTTTACGCTTACGGAAGTATTGGTGGTATTGGTTATTGTAGGAATCTTAGTTTTATTGGCGTTGCCCAATCTGATGCCCTTGATTACAAAAGCAAAAAGTACAGAAGCAAAAGTACAGCTAGAACATCTGCATACGTTGGAGAAAACATTTTTCTATGAAAAATCAAAATACACAACAGATATTACTGCTATTGGTTTTATACAAGAAAAATTGACCACAGAAGGAGAGGAGGGGAGAGCCAACTACAAAATAGAAGTAGTACAAGCAAGCCCCACGTCCTTTCTAGCAAAAGCCACCGCCGTGGTAGACTTTGACGGCGACGGCACGCTGAATGTATGGGAAATAGATCAGGATAAAAATTTGAGAGAAACGCTAGCAGATTAATGGTTGTTATGGATTTCTGGGTTGGATTTTATTATCTGATAGTTGGAATTTTAGTACTACTCATCGTTGTCGAAGACTTCAAGTACAGAGCCGTTCGGTGGTGGTACTTTCCTTTATTGGGAATAGCCGTTATGGGAATTGAATATAAAGAATTTAAAATTTTTCGCCCTTGTTGGACGTGTGCCGTGAATCATTAACCACGGAATAAAGGTTAATGAATGTTGTATAAGAGATGATAGTAGGTCTATCAGTATCGCTG
>JAYSUZ010000001.1:0-11530 GCA_043718845.1 Cytophagales bacterium | reverse complement strand
GCAAAGGGCATGAAGATTATCAAGAAGTAAAAGGTGTAAAACACCACTTCGATGATAAAGAAATAGTGAAAGGGTTGTTCGAAATATTGGGAAAATAATTTTTTTAAAAAGAGTACTATGAATAATTACAGAATTGTAGACAAGACATTTGAATTTTCATTGAAAGTAATAGAGCTTTATGTTCTGTTGCTGAAAGATGGAGAATTTGAATTGGCTGAAAAGATATTAAAAAACAGCTTGATAATTCGAGAGAATATTGAAGAGTCTTTTGCATCTATAACAATGAAAGACAGTGTTGGTAAACTTTCGGAGGCATTGCACAATGCAGCACAAGTTAGATTCTGGCTGAAATTAGTACAGATGAAAAACATTGTTCATACGAGTTGTGATGAAACCGTGGAAGGAATTAATGAGATAATTAATATCCTGAATTATTTAAGCCTACAGAATAATACCTATAAACTTAATTTACAATATCAGTTGAACTAATGTTATACTATCTATTCAAATACCTAAAACAAGAATTTGATTTAACGGGAGCAGGGATGTTTCAGTATATTTCATTCCGTGCAGTATTGGCTGCACTTTTATCGCTAACGATTTCAATGATTTTCGGTAGTCGTCTAATTAATTTGCTGAGGAAATTGCAGATTGGAGAAAGTATTAGAGACTTAGGTTTGGATGGGCAATTGCAAAAAAAAGGGACGCCTACTATGGGAGGTCTTATTATCATAGGTGCTATACTTATTCCTACGTTACTCTTTGCTGAGTTAAATAATATATATATTATACTTCTTCTTATTACTACTGCATGGATGGGGATAGTTGGTTTTTCTGATGATTATATAAAAGTGTTTAAGAAGAATAAAGAGGGGTTAAAAGGAACATTCAAGATTATTGGTCAAGTAGGACTTGGATTGATAGTAGGGCTAACACTTTTTTACCATGAAGACGTAATGGTTCGTAATTACCTAGTTGATCCTACCTATACGAATAACATAACGGATTCAGGGTTATTTCAAGATACAAAGTCGTTGATGACTACGATTCCATTTATGAAAAATAACGAGTTGGATTACGCTTCAATATTTTCTTTTTTAGGTGAAAAAGGCTATGTAATTGGGTATACATTAGTTGTTATTTTTATTATTACTGCGGTATCCAACGGTGCTAATATTACAGATGGTATTGACGGTCTCGCTGCAGGAACATCTGCTATTATAGTGGTTACCCTTGCTTTATTAGCTTACTTATCTGGCAATAAAATTTTTGCTGAATATTTGAATATTATGTACATTCCTCACACCGGAGAATTGGTAATATTCTGTGCTGCATTCTTTGGCGCATGTATTGGTTTCCTTTGGTACAACTCCTTTCCAGCACAAGTATTTATGGGCGACACAGGAAGTTTGACATTGGGAGGAATTATTGCTGTATTGGCATTGATTATTAGAAAAGAGTTATTAATTCCTGTATTATGTGGAGTTTTTCTTATTGAAAATTTATCAGTTATGATGCAAGTGGTTTATTTTAAATATCAGAAAAAAATAAAAGGAATTGAATATGCTCGCGAACATCGACTCTTCAAAATGGCACCATTACACCATCATTTTCAAAAAAGTGGCTACCACGAAGCAAAGATTGTTTCTCGTTTCTGGATTGTAGGGATTATGTTGGCAATATTGACATTGATGACCTTGAAGATGAGATAATCTAATTTGATAAGTTGATAATTAAAATATAAAAAATGTCTGATAAAGTTAAAATTGTTGTTCTAGGTGCTGCCGAAAGTGGGGTGGGAGCAGCTTTATTGGCTAAGGCGAAAGGATTTGAGGTCTTCGTTTCTGATTCAGGAAAAATTGCAGCACAATTCAAAAAAAAGCTAGAAGATAATAAAATCGATTTCGAAGAAGGACAACATTCAGAAGAAAAAATATTTGCGGCAAAAGAAATTATCAAAAGTCCTGGAATACCTGATAAAATTGAATTGCTAAAAAATGCTAAAAAAAATAAGATAAAAATAATTTCCGAAATAGAGTTTGCAGGCAGATATACCACTGCAAAAAAAATCTGCATTACCGGAACAAATGGAAAAACAACTACAACATTGCTCACTTATCATCTATTGAAAAAAGGGGGCTTTAACGTAGGATTAGCAGGAAATATAGGAAACTCCTTTGCAGAGCTCGTTATAGAAAATAAATTTGATGTTTATGTCCTTGAGTTGAGCAGTTTTCAGTTGGATGGAATGAAGCAGTTTAAAGCAGATATAGCGGTATTGACCAATATTACGCCCGACCATTTAGATCGGTACGAGTACAAAGTTGAAAATTATGTGCAGTCAAAATTTCGTGTGATACAAAATATGGATGCAGCTGGTACTTTTATTTATGGAGAAGACAGTGAGTTGTTGTTCGATGAGTTGTTCGATATTGAAACGAGTGCACAGGAACTACCTTTTTCTATAGAAGAAAAAGAAGGCGTAGCCGCTTGGGGTGACGAGCAGAAATTTCAGGTAGACGCCAATTTTGACATTTCTCATGAAGGGCATGACGAAAAAACGATTATAGAAATTGACAACACGAAATCTGTCTTGAGTGGAAAGCATAATCTTTACAATTCGATGGCAGCAGCTTTGGTAGCAGCTAAAATGGGGGTGAGTAAAGAAAAAATTCAAGAAGGATTAGCTGATTTTATAAACGCGGCTCATCGAATGGAAGTTGTGGCGGAAATAAACGGTATCAAATTTATAAACGACAGTAAGGCAACAAATGTTGATTCGGCTTTTTATGCACTTGACGCAATCAAGGCTCCTGTTGTTTGGATTGCAGGAGGAGTTGACAAAGGAAACGATTACAGTCTTCTGAATGAGGTAGTGAAAGGTAAAGTGAAAACCTTGGTTTGTTTAGGAAAAGAAAATGAAAAATTAGTTAAGGCTTTTAAAAATATAGTTCCAGAAATAATAGAAACACAAGATATCGAAGCCTGTGTTAAATTATGTTTAGAGAAGGCACAGCAAGGAGACGTAGTTTTACTATCTCCTTGCTGTGCTAGTTTTGACTTGTTTAAAAACTACGAAGATAGGGGCGATAAATTTAAAGAAGCAGTAAGAGGGTTAGAGTTAAAAATTTAGAGTTAAAAGTTGAAAAAAGTTTAAACCTTTTCAACCTTTAACCTTTAACCTTAAACTTTAAACCTTCAACTCTAAACGTAAAAAAATGAATGAAAAGATAAAAATATGGGCCGATAAGAATCTGAAAGGTGATCCCATCATCTGGGGGATAATTATTGCCTTTTCGTTGTTTAGCATTTTAGTAGTATATAGTGCTATCGGATCATTGGCGTATAAAAAAACAGGTGGTGATACGGAGCATTTTTTATTTAAACATTCTTTTCTTGTTTTTTTTAGTCTTGCATTGACATGGTTATCCCATAGGATTAATTATAAACTATATTGGGGGATTAGTAAAATAGCGTTGTGGTTAACCCCATTTCTTTTGGTATATGGTTATTTTTTCGGGAGTAAAATAAATGAAACGAGTCGTACGTTTATGATTCCGATTATTAATCAAAGTTTCCAACCTTCCGATTTTGCTAAACTGGCTTTGATTATTGCGTTAGCAAGAATGTTGACAAAGCGACAAGCGGAGATAGATAAGGCGCTTACGATAGAGTCTGTAGAGCAGATAATGAATAAATCGCTTTGGCCTGCTATTCTTTGGTGTTCTACTATTTGTGGTCTTATTGCATTGACCAATTTTTCTACTGCCGTTATGTTGTTTATGACTTGTTTGCTGTTGATGTATATTGGCCGTGTTCCTCTAAAACAGCTTGGGTTACTTTGTCTGGTGGGTGGTGTTGCAGGCTTATCTGGACTTGCCGTTGGAGATCGTTTGGGCACGGTAATTAGTAGGATTAATAAATTTCTTTTTGCTACAGACATTCCTTTTCAAGCAGAACAAGGATTTATCGCTATATGGCGTGGAGGCTTCTTTGGGATGGGGCCAGGTAATGGTATACAGAAAGATTTTCTACCACATCCCTATTCAGATTTTATTTATGCTACAATACTTGAAGAGTGGGGGATGTTGTTTGGAGTAATAGTGATTTTACTCTATTTGGCCCTTTTATATAGAGGAATGAAAACTATAGTAAACAGCGAGCGAGCTTTTGGAGGATTACTTTCTGCAGGTTTATGTTTTAGTATAGTGATTCAAGCGATGATAAATATGGGAGTATCGGTTGGCTTAGGGCCTATCACGGGTCAGCCTTTGCCGATGATGAGTATGGGAGGGACTTCGTTACTCTTCACAGGGATTTCATTGGGAATAATATTGAGTGTAAGTAGAGGTGATATTAAAGAGGATGATATTGAAGAGCCTAAAGAAGAAGAAGTAGAAGATTACGAAGAAGAAGATGGAGCAGCATAGACCTTATAAAATAATTATTAGTGGAGGTGGAACAGGAGGTCATATCTTTCCTGCTATTGCTATTGCTAATGCTATAAAAGAGATTCATCCTACGGCTGACATTCTGTTTGTAGGAGCAGAAGGAAAAATGGAAATGGAGAAAGTTCCACAGGCAGGTTATCAAATTATTGGCCTTCCAGTAGCGGGCTTTCAAAGAAAATTGACATTCAAAAATTTTCTTTTTCCTTTTAAGTTACTGAGTAGTTTGTTGAAAGCAAGAGGTATTATAAAATCATTTAAGCCTGATGTTGCAGTAGGTGTGGGTGGTTATGCTAGTGGGCCACTGTTATTTGCTGCAGCGAATAACGGTATTCCGACATTGATACAAGAGCAAAATTCATACGCAGGAGTAACGAATAAAATATTGTCTAAAAAAGCAAAAACGATTTGTGTAGCCTACCAAGGTATGGATCGTTTTTTTTCGAAAGATAAAATTGTGTATACCGGCAATCCTGTTCGTAAGGATATTTTGGAGTGCAAGTCCAAGAAGCAAGAAGGATTTCAGTATTTTGGATTAAGTGAGCATGTTAAAACAGTTTTTATTATGGGAGGAAGTCTTGGTGCTAGAACAATTAATAAAAGTGTGATAGCAAATCTTGCTATGCTGGTAGAAGCTGACGTGCAAGTGGTTTGGCAAACAGGAAAAAGTTATTATAAGGAATGTTTGGAGGTTGTATCCAATCTAAATACGGATAAAATAAAAGTATACGAATTTATTAAAGATATGAATCTGGCTTATTCAGTGGCAGATGTTGTGATCTCAAGAGCTGGAGCATTGTCTATTTCGGAGTTGTGCTTAGTTCAGAAACCAGTGATATTAGTTCCATCGCCAAACGTAGCCGAAGATCACCAAACAAAAAATGCGATGGCTTTAGTAAATATTGACGCCGCTCAATTGATAAAAGACGAAGTAGCCGAAAGGGTATTGGTGCCAGCAGTTCTGAAATTAATACACAATAAAGAGAAACAAGATTTATACAGTATGAATATAGCGAAGTTGGGTAAGCCTTATGCCGCTAGAGAAATTGCAGCGGAAGTGCTGAAGTTGATAGGGAAAAGGTGAAAAGTTTAAAGTGAAACCTTAAAGTTTAAACTTTAAACTTTAAACTCTAAACTCTAAACTCTAAACTCTAAACTTTAAACTCCAAACTTTAAACCTCCAACAAATTAACACAAAAACTAAAAAAAGTGAATCTAAGTAATTATAAAAATATCTACTTTCTCGGTATCGGGGGTATTGGGATGAGCGCCATCGCAAGATGGTTTTGTGCACAAGATTTTGTAGTAGGTGGTTATGATAAAACCTCTACAGAACTTACGCAACGTTTGCAAGAGGAAGGTATGGATATCCATTACGACAATCAAGTGGGACGTATTCCTACCGCTTTTTATAAGAGAGAAGAAACCTTAGTGGTACTTACTCCTGCCATTCCAAAAGACAATACAGAGCTTACTTATTTTCAAGACAACGGTTATACCATCTTGAAACGGTCTCAAGTATTGGGGTTACTTACCAAAGATATGTTTTGTATCGCAGTAGCTGGTACACATGGAAAAACTACTACCTCTTCTATGGTAGCGCATGTTTTAAAAGCTTGTGGAATTAAAGTGAATGCTTTTCTAGGGGGTATTACAGTGAACTACGAATCTAATTTATTAATCGGAGATAAAAAAGGTGTAGTGGTGGTGGAAGCGGATGAATTTGACCGTTCTTTTTTAACGCTGTTTCCTAATATAGCCGTCATTACTTCCACCGATGCAGATCATCTTGATATTTATGGAGAAGCGGACGAATTGAAGCGAACATTCGCTTTGTTTGCCTCACAAATAAAAGAAGGAGGTACTTTATTTCTTAGAGAAGGATTAGAGGTAGGTAGTCCAAAGGGAGTAGAGATAAGAAGTTATGCGCATAACGGTAACGTTATAAAAGCAGAACAGTTAAGGGTTGAGGAGGGTGATTTTGTTTTTGATTATGTTTCTACTGCCCATAGAATCGAAAATATAGTGATGCAAATGCCGGGGTTTCATAATGTAGAGAATGCACTTGCCGCTGTATCTATAGCTTTAGAAATGGGTATAGAGCCTCTTAAAGTGAAGTCGGGTATAGAAAGTTTCAAAGGTGTGAAGCGAAGATTTCAAACTATTTTAAAAACTAAGGAGGTCGTTTATATAGACGACTATGCACATCATCCTACCGAAATAGAAGCTTTTCTGAAGTCCGTAAAAAAATTATACGAGGGAAAAAAAGTAACCTGTATTTTTCAACCTCATTTGTATAGTCGTACGAGAGATTTTTTAGAAGGCTTTGCGGAGAGTCTTTCACTGGCTGATAAATTGATTCTTTTGGATATCTATCCGGCCCGAGAACTTCCAATTGAAGGGGTTACCTCTCAAGTGGTTTTCGACAAGGTGACACTAAAAGATAAATTACTTTGCACTAAAAATGAACTTATGGACATTTTAGAGGCTGAAAAATTTGAAATATTGGTTACGGTTGGGGCTGGAGATATTGATGTATTCGTAAAACCCATCAAAGAAATGATACTTAAAAGGATAAATTTATAGTAAGAAAGAACGATATGATGTTCAAAAAACTAAAAATAAAGAAGGGGTTATTATACACTGGCTTAGCAGGGGTATTGCTTATGCTTATTGGCTTTGTGGCAAATAAGCAGGCAGACAAAAGGGTAAAAAAAGTCTTAATTACCATAGACCATTCAGGCAATAATTATTTTGTGGAAGAATCAAATGTAATGGATCTAATAACTGTAAATGGGAGCGATCCAATTGTGGATAAAAAATACCAACATTTAGACCTTAAAGAGATGGAGATGAGGATCAAATTTTTTAAATTTGTGGCTGACGCTCAAGTATCAAGAGATCATAAAGGAAACGTAAACGTTTTAGTGAAACAAAAAAGACCAATCGCACGAGTTATATACCCCAACGGCTTACATGCCTATATTGGGAGCGATGGCACGACCCTATCCACGTCAGAAAATTTCACTTCTAGAGTTGTTATTATTGATGGGGCATATTCTCCCAAACTGATGTCGGAGAATTTTCTTAAGTCGGAAGAGGGGAAAGGTTACTTTGAATTATTGAAAATGGTTGATGAAAGTAAATTTTGGAAAGCTCAGTTGGCTCAAATAAACATAGATTATTCTGGAGAGGTGATTTTATATCCTCAGCTTGGAAGACAAACTATTTATTTGGGTAAGCCCGAAGAGTTGGATATTAAATTTAGAAATCTAGGTTTATTTTATGAAAAAATTGTTCCAGTTAAAGGTTGGAATACATACCAAACGGTGAACCTGAAATATAAGAATCAACTAATTTGTGAATAGTAGTATGGAAAAAAATTATAGCAACGATAAACTTGTGGTGGGTCTCGATATAGGGACTACTAAAATTTGTGCGATTATTGGTCGTATGAATGAACATAAGAAATTGGAAATTTTGGGTATAGGAAAATCCTTGTCTGAAGGTGTTATTCGAGGAATGGTGATGAATATTAATTCTACCGTTGATGCTATTTCCAAAGCCGTAAAAGAAGCCGAATTGCAAGCTGGAGTAGATGTAAAAGTGGTGAATGTAGGTATTGCAGGTCAACACATAAAAAGTTCTATGCACAGAGGTAGTATTATGCGCATGAGTAACGAAGATGAAATTTCACCCTTAGACGTAGACCGTCTAACGAACGATATGTACAAAACCGTTATGCCTTATGGGAGCGAAATTATTCATGTGATGCCGCAATTGTATTCGGTCGATTATCAAGAAGGATTAAAAGATCCAGTAGGGATGTCTGGAGTACGATTAGAAGCAGATTTTCATGTGATCACTGCTCAGGCAAATGCGATCAATAATATTAACAAATGTATTCTTAAAGCGGGGCTTGAAATAGATAAACTTATTCTGGAGCCAATAGCTTCAAGTCTTTCCGTATTGAGTGAAGAAGAAAAAGAAGCTGGAGTAGTTTTGGTTGATATCGGTGGTGGTACCACGGATGTTGCCGTTTTCTACGACAACATAATTCGTCATACTGCTGTAATTCCTTTTGGAGGAAATGTAGTTACCAACGATATTCAGCAAGGCTGTAGCGTAATGCTAAGAGATGCTGAATTGTTGAAAATAAAATTTGGGAAAGCACTCGCAAACGAAGCAAGTCAAAACGAATCCGTATCTATTAATGGACTTCGAAATAGACCACCAAAAGAAATTTCTACGATTAACCTTGCGCACATTATCCAAGCGCGAATGGAGGAAATTATCGAAATGGTATTTGCTGAAATTGTTAGTTCTGGATATGAAGGTAAACTTGCTGGTGGTATTGTAGTAACAGGTGGTGGTGCGCAACTTCAGAACATCAAACAATTGTTTGAACTCATCACAGGAATGGATGTTCGTATTGGGTATCCGAACGAGCATTTAGGAAAAAGTAAAATTGAAGTAGTAAAAAGTCCTCTTTTTGCTACAGGCGTAGGCCTAGTTCTTTCTGGATTTACATCTATCGACGATAGGGATAATAAATATTCTGAACAGTTGAAGATGAAAGAAAGTAAGAACGACAAGAAAGAGGAAACTTCTAAAAAGACTGCGAGGACATTCGATTTAAGTTTGAATAAATTTTCGGATAGAGTCAAAGGCTTTTTAGCAGGAGATATAGACGATAGCTCAGATTATTAATAGTATTAAACCATTTGCATTATGACAAATAGTATTTATAAATTCGATATACAAGATTCACATAAATCCATCATCAAAGTTATTGGTGTTGGTGGTGGCGGAAGCAATGCCGTAAATTATATGTATCGTAAAGGTATCCGAGATGTGGAATTTATGGTTTGTAATACCGACTCGCAACATCTTAAAGTTTGCGACGTTCCAAATAAAATCCAGATAGGGATCAACCTTACTAAAGGTCTTGGTGCAGGTGCTCGTCCAGAGCGTGGCCGTGAGGCTGCGATGGAAAATAAAGAAGATATTAGAGCAATATTAAGCGATAGTACTAAAATGGTTTTTATCACCGCAGGTATGGGTGGAGGAACGGGTACTGGTGCTGCTCCTGTAGTAGCTAAAATAGCGCGTGAACTAGATATTCTTACTATTGGTATCGTAACCTTACCTTTTAGATGGGAAGGGAATGGTAAGAAGGGGCAAGCTTCCAATGGTATTGCTGAAATGAAAGAATGTTGCGATACGGTTATCGTTATCAATAACGATAAATTACAAGAGCTTTATGGCAAACTTCAAATCAAAGAGAGTTTTGATAAAGCGAATGATGTATTATTGACGGCTGCAAAAAGTATAGCGGAAGTAATCACCGTACAAAGTGAAATTAACGTCGATTTTGCGGATGTAGAACGTGTTATGAAAAATTCAGGAGCTGCTGTAATGGGCTCTGCTGTTGCTAGTGGAGAAGGTAGGGCTCTAAGTGCTATCGAACAGGCATTATATTCTCCATTAATAGATGGAGGGAATGTATTCGGAGCTAAAAATATTTTATTATCAGTAGCGTATGGTGATAAAGCAGATTTTACCATGGATGAGTTGAGTGAAATTACAGATTATATCACAGAGAAAGTAGGCGACAAAGCAGATGTTATTCCAGGCATTGGAGAAGATTCTACGCTAGGTGATGCTATTCGAGTGACGATTATCGCTACAGGGTTTGAATTTTCTCAATTAGAGGGAATGGATTCTAAAAAAGTGATAGACTTAGAATCTAGCAAACAAATAAAAATGTTTGATTTGCAAGCACCAGTTGTTAAGAAAAGCGAAATTATTTATTCTTTTGAAAAACCCGAACAAAAGCAAGAGGTAAAAACGGAAGAGATCAAAAAAATAGAAAATAGAAACGAAGATTCTAAAATAATTTACGAATTGAGAGAAGATTATCCAACCTCTCAGACCGATTTGTTTGTTACTAAAAATGAATCGCACGGAACGCCTATCGATACAAGAGAATATGTATTTGAGATAAAAAAAGAACCTACGACAGAGATTAAGCCAATTGTTGTTTCTGAAGAAAATAAACAGCGATTAATAGAGCAAGTAGAAGAACGCAACAAACGATTAAGCAATCTTTCTAGCAGTCAAGAGTTGAATCCAGAAGAGTTTAAATTGAGATTGGATGTGCCTGCATATATGAGAAAAAAAATTGATTTGCCAGAACAGCCTCATTCTTCAGAAAGAACGATGTCACGTTTTTCTTTAAACGAAGACAATGAGATTTTGGGGAATAATAAATTCCTGCACGATAACGTAGACTAATAATTCATAGTTTAGTACACATAAAAAAAGGACACTAAATTTGGTGTCCTTTTTTTATGTGTACTAAATACTTATTTAATTCTATCCGGATTGTCACTTAAAAAAGTACCCCAACCTTTCGATTTTGTTTTATTTTCACCTTTTAGAAAAAAGTGACAAACAGCTACTCCCAAAGCATCGGTAGCGTCAAGAAGTTTGGTTTTTTTATCGTCTTTAAAATGGAGCAAAATTTCCAACATAGCGGCGACTTGTTCTTTGGAAGCATTTCCATTTCCTGTCACCGACTGTTTAATTTTTTTTGGTGCATATTCCATTATGGGAACCTGTCTAGAAATTGCAGCAGCGATTGCTACACCTTGAGCTCTGCCTAATTTTAACATAGATTGCACGTTTTTTCCAAAGAAAGGTGCTTCAATGGCCATTTCATCTGGATGAAATTCGTCGATGATTTGGATGATACGCTCGTAGATTTTACTGAGCTTGATAGCATGGTCGGAGTATTTACTTAGATGAATAACACCATATTGAAGAAGTTTCATTTCCTTGTTTTTGATCAAAATAACGCCGTATCCCATCACCGTTGTACCGGGATCTACGCCTAAAATAATACGTTCCGTTTCTTTTGCTATTGCCTTGCTCATTGTTTTGCAAGTTAAATTAAATAGAGACGCAATAAAACTATACATTTGTTTAATTTGAAAATAACCATCTCTCCCCCCACTACCAGCCAAAGACTTACTAATAAATGTGCACTATTAACACACTCAATTTATTGATTAGTAAGT